>JAFADM010000611.1 GCA_023424865.1 Bacillota bacterium
GCAATATCATCAAGGGAATTGACCAGGGTTCCGTCTAAATCAAAAACAAAAGCTTTCAAAAGGTTGTCGCCTCACATATCCTAAGCAGCATCTACGCTTTATTTTGACGGACTTTCAGTTAAAGTCCGAATGCTTTTATGCTAATGAGAAATACCTGCTTTGTCAAGTCACGTTTAGTTTATCTTCCATGCATAAATCTTAATATTGTCTTATTAGCATACCAAGGTTGGTGCAGTTCATTTCTTGTAATTTATGGATTTATTCCGAATATTCCCAGCTTTAATCCTTTCAAGCCTTTTAAAAAAATACCTGAGGATGATTGAGTCAATTTTGCCACATTTCTGGCTTAGATTAACGCGGATTGAATCGTCATATTGAATCAAAATAACCATGAAGGCAATTTTTTTGAAGGGAGGTTTATGTTAAAGAGAGAAACCGCCTTTGCTCCGCATCACTTAAAGAAGTGTCTGAGAGTGTCAGCACTTGAACCCATAAGAACAGGTGTCTGAAAGGAGAATGTCGAATGAATTTAAGAAAAGCGGGTATTGTTGCATTGTTGAGTCTCAGTTTGACGCTGACGCCGTTGACGGCGATGGCGAGGGTGCCAACCCAGGCACCCACGGCAGCCCCTAAGGCTTCGCCTACGGCTGTGCCTAAAGAAAATACGAATACAGCAGCCCCTACCGCGGCGCCTAAAGCCACGCCCTCGGCCAACCCTTCTCAAGGGCCAACGGCTGAGCCGTCAGCCAACCCAAATGAAAAGGATAACGAAAAGGACAATGAAAAAGGGAAAAAGCCTCATTCCTTTTATCCAATTGATTTAACGGAGGAGGAAAAGACGGCTATTAACGATGCACGGTTAAAGCTCCAGGAGATAAAAAGCCGCAAGCAGAGTGAAATGGCTCCTTTAATGGACGAGCTGAAGCAGGCCCTTGCCAATGCCGACAAGGCAGCGGTCATTGCCGCCGATGAAAAAATCCAGAGCACCATGGCTAAATATGCCGAGGAAATCAAGCCCTTAAAAAAGACCATTCTTTCCATTATCGAGCCTAAGATGAAGGCTCAGGGCATTGAGAACAAGGAAAAGAAAAGAGCTCCTTCCAAGCAGAAGGTACACGGTATTCATTCCTATATTGAGGAATTGAAAGGCACAAAGGATCAGGCTAAAATAAGCGAAATCTGCACGAACATGCTTAAGGCCATCGAAGAACACGAAAAAGAGCACAGCCAGCACCGGAACAGGGATTAGTCCTGTTAAGGCAACGAATGGCAGAAAAATCGGGCGGTAAGGCACTACCTGCTGCCCGATTTTTTATTGTAAAAAGACAAGTTCCCTTGAAGGTGACCGGTGGCATCGCCCGCTTTTCAGGCAGGGTTTCGCTAATATAAGATCTTAGCGGTGGGTAACCTTACGAACCTTTTTTATAATAACTGAAACGGTTCCGTCGGAATTGTTGATGAATTCAATGGACTCCTTATTCCTGTAGACCTCCATGGGCACATTGATTTCAATACCGTTGTCCAGCTTAATCCGGTATTTGGAAAACGCCTTTTCAGGGCTTTCACCGGAAAAAGCCACGGTGTCGTCCACACCCTTTTCCCGTACCTTACGAACATATTCCTCCCGTATTTCAGGGTCCTCCCGGAAGGTGGTTTCAGCTACGGTTTGCAGGGCGACAACCCCTTCCTCCTCCAGATTATCGTAAATGACGGACTGCACTACGGAGTCCTTTTCAATACTGTCAGGGTAATACTTTTTTGTCATTTCCTTGGCTACATTTCGGATTACCCGTATACTTTCCTTCTGGGACAGACTCGTTTGGCAGCCCATAAAATCCGTGGCAAAATAGCTTCTCTTCTCACCGTTTATGGGGTACTCCTTTTCAAGTATCCGTGTGGAGAAATCCTCCATACGAATGAGGGCACCCTCGTCGATTTTCTGATTTTCAGAAGCAAATAGTGCTTTTTGAACAATTATACGGTTTCTTACACCGCTTTCATCGTATTCCACAAAATGCGTGTAGCCCTGCTTGTAAGTAAACTTCAAAAGCGCCAGGTAGGCTTCGCCCTCAATATCCAGCTCCGCCAGAAGCAGATCCCCGCCCGGTATTTCCACATGCTTTTTCATAAGCAAATAAAGGCTCTCCGCCACCGCCACGCTATGCTCCATAAAATCGGCGCCCGCACTTCTGGTCCAGATAAGAACAGGGGTTTCCTCTTCAAACTCCCCCACTCTTACCCCCTTATCCTCATAAATTTTTCCCGCATGGAGGGCAATAAGCTCTCTCACGGTTTCCTCGGAAAGATCCAGCTCCTGCTGGGAAAAAACCGGCAGGGACGCCTCCGGATCGAGAATATGTAAAATTCCGCGCTTGACTTTTATATCCATTTGAGGAAAGATCCTTTCAACAGATACCCGTTCAGCTCCTCTGCGGAGCAGTTGGGTACCCTCTATTGCATTCTATTGATTTTTTCCTTTAACGCTTCTCAGGCCCCCGCCGCTGCATTCTCACTATGAAGCCGGGCATAAACCCCGCTTCTGGTTAACAGCTCCTCATGGGTACCCATTTCCTCAATACCGTTGGCGGTAAGCACCATGATAACATCGGCATTTTTTACGGTTGAAAGGCGGTGGGCGATAACCAGGGTGGTTCTGCCCTTTTCAAGCTCCTTCAGGGATTCCTGAACCAGCCGCTCGCTCTCGTTGTCCAGTGCCGAGGTTGCCTCGTCCAGAATGAGTATGGGAGGATTTTTAAGGAAGGCCCTTGCTATGGAGATACGCTGCTTCTGACCGCCTGATAGCTTGACGCCTCTTTCACCCACGTAGGTGTCATAGCCCTCCGAAAGCCCCTGTATAAAGTCATGAGCATTCGCCAGGCGGGCGGCATTCACTACCTCTTCCATGGTTGCCCCGGGCTTGCCGTAAATAATGTTTTCCTTAATGCTTCCGTTAAACATATAGACATCCTGCTGTACCACACCGATGCTCTTTCTTAAGGAAGCCATGCGGATGGAGCGTATATCCTTGCCGTCCACCAGAATGCTGCCCTCATTAACCTCATAAAAACGGGGAATCAGGCTGCAGAAGGTAGTTTTGCCGCCCCCTGAGGGGCCCACCAGAGCAACGGTTTTTCCGGCTTCAATGTTAAGGTTGATATCCTTGAGCACTGCTGTTTTATCATTGTAGCTGAAGGAAACGTTCTTAAATTCAATGTTTCCTTTTACCTTGTCAAGATTCTTGGCACCGGGCGCGTCCTCAATGTCGGGCTTGGTTTCCAGAATCTCCAGAAAGCGATCAAAGCCCGTCATGCCCTTCTGGAAGCCTTCCGTAAAGTTCACAAGCCTGTCGATGGGATTGAGGAAAACATTGATATAAAGTATATAAGCCACCATATCCGCCGAATCAATACGGCCCTGGCTTATGAATATACCTCCCAGAATGAGGACGCTTAAATACAGAACGCCCTGCAGCAGACTGTTTCCGCTGAAAAAGGTGCCCATAAGAAGGTAGCTGTCCTCCTTGCTCTTTAGGAACTGCTTGTTGCCGTCTTCAAATTTGTTAACCTCAATGGACTCGTTGGAGAAGGATTTGACTACCCGGATACCCTCCAGGCTGTCCTGGATCTGGGAATTTACCAGCGCGACCTTTTCTCTGTTACGTGCAAAAACACTCCTCATTTTCATATTGTAGAAGGCTGTAAAAACAATAATCAGCACGGCAACGCCCAATATAAGAAGCGTCATGCCCACATTCATGCCCATCATGATGGCTACGGCGCCGATAATTTTTAAAATGGAGATAAAGATATCCTCGGGGCCGTGGTGTGCCAGCTCCGAAATGTCAAAAAGATCGTTGGTTACCCTGGACATGAGCTTTCCCGTATTGCTATTGTCGTAAAAGGTAAAGGAAAGCTTCTGAAGGTGCCCGAACAAATCGCTTCGCATATCGGCCTCCATTTTGGCGCCCATGATATGACCCCAGGAGGTGATGTAATACTGGCAGAAGTACCGGATAACATACATGCCCAAAAGCATGACTCCCGTCCAGATGACTATTTGAATCATATTGGGCGGCCTGGTGTCGTAAACCTCGTTCATAAGGTAGCGAACCAGGATCGGGAACACCAGATCAATGCCCGAAAGCACAAGCGCGCAGAACATATCGAGGTAAAACATACCCTGATAGGGCTTGTAATAAGCGATGAATTTTTTAAGCTTTCTAAACGATATCATTTTACATTGCCTCACAAAACAAAAATTAAAGGCTTCGGAAGCCAGAAAGGCTGCGCAAAGCCAATTTACTCTAAAGAAAGTTCATGAGCACCAGAAAAAATCTTTAGCCCAGCCTTTCTATTCTATTATAGATGAAG
>JAFADM010000613.1 GCA_023424865.1 Bacillota bacterium
ATGTAGGCAGCTTTATTCTCTATTCCAACGGCCTGCCCGTGGTGATTGATCCCGGAGTGGAAACCTATACCGCCAAAACCTTCAGCCAAAGGCGTTATGAGATATGGACCATGCAATCCTCCTACCACAGTCTTCCGGAGATAAATGGGCAAATGCAAAGGGACGGACGATCCTTTCAAGCCAAAAATGTGGTGTACAGCCATGAAAACGAGATCTCCCGGCTTTCTCTGAACCTGGAAGGAGCCTATCCTGAAGAAGCAGGCCTCCTATCATGGACACGGCAGCTTGCCCTGGAAAGGGCTCCCAAGCCTCAGGTAGTCCTTACCGACCACTTTTTGCTTAAGACTCCTTCCGACGGCATTGTCCTTAATTTTATGACCTCTTGCCCACACAGGCTTTCCAGCACAGGCGAAATCGTGTTTGAAGTGGCAGACGGATCCGGCGTCAGTCTGAATTACGGTTCTGAGCTGACTTATGAAGGAACAGATACCATTGAATTAAAAGATGATAAAACACGGACAGATTGGAGGCAGGACAGCCTTTACCGAATTCGGCTCAAGCTTTTAAAGCCGGCGTCGGAGGGAGTGCTGACCCTGAGGTTCAGTTCCGCCAGCGGCACAGACGCTTTTCAAGGGCATCTACCCCAAAAAACAGAATAAAGCCTGCTATGCTTAAGGCGAGTATGCCTCCGAACATCTCCACATAGGCTACCCGCATCCAGGCATCCATGATGAAATAGCCCAGACCCTGACGGGTGCCGTAGGTTTCCGTAAAAAAAAGGACGGACAAAGCCGTGGCCAGCCCCACCCTCAGAGCGGACAGCAGGGATGGCAGAACACCCGGAATCACCGCCAGCCTTAATACGGTGCCATGGGAAGCTCCCAAAGAGCGAAGGATTTGAAAGGTTTCCGGGGCAATAGCCGAAGCCGCATCCCGGGAGGCTACAATAACCTGAAAAAGAAGAATAAACACCAGCATGCCGATTCTGGAGCCTTCGCCCAGGCCGAAGAAGAGCATGAATAACGGAAGAAACGCAATTTTAGGAATGGGATAGATAAAATAAACAAGGGGTGACAGGTATTTGCCCGCCAAAGGAAAGTACCCCATGGCAAGACCTGCCGCCCCGCCTCCCAGTCCGGCCAGAATTAGAGCCGATAAAATACGCAAAAGGCTTGCAGAGATGTGGCTAAGCAAAACAGACCCTTTATCGGAAAAAAGATACCGGAAGACCTGAATGGGATCAGGCATAAAGGGGCGGTTTACCCCAAGGGAAAATAGCTGCCATAAAAGAAGCAGCCCCAGTCCTGCCGCTATCCCCTGGACAAGTCTTTTTAAGGGTCTATGCGCCATCGTCTGCCTCCTTCCTTTCTTCCTCCCGGGCTAAGGACCATAAGGCCTTAAGCCTTCTTTTAATGCCCGCACAATACTCGTAATAGGCCTCAGACAGCTCCGGGCTGTCCATTCCGAAAAGCGGATTATCCTCAATAAAAGCAACTCTTCCCGGTCCTGGAGTGAGCACTACAAGGCGCTTGCCTATGGCCAGTGCCTCTTCAATGCTGTGGGTAACAAAGAGAGTTGTAACAGGATTTTCCCGCCACACCTTTTTAAAAAGTGCCTGAGCTTCCTCACGAGTCACTGCGTCCAGGGCCGAAAAGGGTTCATCCATTAAAAGAATTTCAGGCTTTAAAATAAAAGCCCGGGCAAGCGCCACCCGCTGCCTTTGCCCTCCGCTGAGGCGACCCGGATAATCTCTTCTGCGGCTCCATAAGCCCAGAGCCTCCATAATGCCCTTGGCATAGGCCTCTCCGGACAGCCCTTCAGCAGTGAGCCTTTCAGCAGTGTCTCTGCTCTTAAGCAGAATGCGGGGGCCCAGCATGGCATTATCATAAACCGAGAGCCAGGGTAAAAGACCGTAGTTTTGAGGGACAAAGCCTATACGCCGGGTTTTGGGATCGATGGGAAAGCCGTTGAGCAAGGCGCTGCCTTCTATTCTCACTCCACCTTCTCCCCCTTTTAGTATTCCGGCCAGAAGGTGAAGGAGGGTGGATTTACCGCAGCCTGAGGGTCCGACCATGGCATAAATTTCTTTATCAGGTATTTGAAGGCTTATGCCTTCCAAGGCCCTTCTCTCCCCCTCATGCACCGTATAGCTTACAAAAAGGTCTTCCAGTTTTACCACAGGACACCTCACTCTTTACTTTATAAAGGTTCCGTCGGTTAAGGCAGCATAGTCAGGGGCCGAGTTCAAAAGCTCCTTTGCGGTAAGCCATTCCATAACCTGGCTGAATTCCTCTTTGTCCGGCAGGGAAGCGGCGGTGTAATCCGGTAGAACAAGGCTGTCCTTCACTGTTTCGGGAAAGCCTCCGTCCTCAATAATAACGGAAATATACTTTTCCAGGGGCTCCTTTGTTATGTAATCCACAGCCTTGTTGTACGCCCGGTAAAAAGCCTTAACCGTTTGTGACCGGCTCTTCAGCACATCGGTTTTAAATAGAAGCACACCCGGATTAATCCCCAGCTGATCCGTACTGGACAGAAGCAAGGCGCCTCCTTCCAGTGCGGCGGCAGCCAGAGGCTCCGGCAGTGTGGCCCCGTCAATCTGCCCGTTTAAGAGCATTTCCAGCCGGACAGGTATTTGTGGAATGATGGTTTTCTCAATGGCCTCCGGAGACATGCCCTTGGCTGCCAGCATGGCGTCGGTGGCATATTCAATGATGGTATTTTGCGAAATAGCCACGCTTTTGCCTTCAAGCCCCTCAAAATCCGTAATCCCTGTGTCCTTTCCAACCAATAGCTTGTAGCTGCCGTTGGTGAGCGAAGTGATTTTTACGTCAAAGCCTCCGTTTACGGCAAAGGCTGCCGCCAGCATGTCGGATACTGCGCCGTCAATGCTTCCGCTTTGAAGGGCACTTTCCCGATCGGCCGCACTTTTAAAGCTTTCAACAGACACCTGAATTTTTTCCTCTTCAAAGTAGCCATTAGCATAAGCTATAAGGATGGGAATGGAATCCACATCGGGAAGAACGCCTACCTTAAGGCTTTTATCCTCAGGACTTCCCCCGCAGCCTGCAAGCATCCCCGTGGTTAACAGGATGAGAGCCATAGCCGGAGCCAGAATGTAT
This sequence comes from Bacillota bacterium, assembly GCA_023424865.1. Next base: position 3,123 of record JAFADM010000613.1, read on the forward strand.
TTCTTCAATATCTTTTTCATCTTTTATAACTCCTGTTGTAACTAATTTATCCGTTATTTAGGGCCGGTCCTCAAAAGCACATCCACAATAACCGAAAGAAGCAGGATGATGCTTACTATCTGATTGATGCTGTAGGAAGCCAGCTTCACATTTTCAAGATGACCTGGAGACACCATTTTATGCTCATAAAAAAGCAGCCCGGCAGTAATGGCAAGCCCGGACCAGTAAGCAGGACCTAGCCCGGCAAGAGGAACAAGGCAGGCCAAAAGCAGTACCGCAAGGACATGAAAGACGGAGGAGATCTGCAAGGCCCTTGGAATACCGAATTCCACCGGAATGGAGGACAGGTTTTCCTCCCGGTCAAAGGCTTCATCCTGAGCACCGTAAATAATGTCGAACCCGGCTACCCAAAACATCACCGCAGCACCCATCACCAGAGATGGCAGGCCAATGCCACCCGTCACAGCCAGCCAGGCGCCCACAGGCGCTCCTCCGCAGGCTATTCCCAAAACCAGGTGGCAGGTCCAGGTAAACCGTTTGGTAAAGGAATAGGTAAAGAATAAAAACAACGGCACGGGAAGCAGGATGACGCAAAGAGGATTCAACATAAACGCTGCCGCAGTAAGCGCCAGAAGACAAAAGGCAATTAGGAAAATCACCTCTTTAAGGCTTACCTTTCCCGCAGGAAGGTGCCTTCTCGCTGTTCGGGGGTTTTTTGCGTCAATTTTACGATCCACCAGCCGGTTTAACGCATTGGCCGCTGTTCTGGCACTGACCAGTGCCACCATCACCCAAAGAAACACCCGGGGAGAGGGAAGTCCCTGTGCTGCCAAAAGCATGGCGGAAAGGCCAAAGGGAACGGAAAACAGCGTATGGGAGAACATCACCAGCTCGCCATAGGTTTTAATCCTGGTCGATACCATATTCCCTCCACCTTCGGGTAACCTTTTCGCATATGTCGGGACTCATGGCAATATCGTCGGGCCATTCCCGAAGGTGACCTTCCTCCGGCCATTTCTTTGTAGCGTCAATGCCCATTTTATGACCGTAATGGGGCAGTGGCGAAGCGTGATCCAGCGCGTCCAGAGGCCCCTCCACAATGACCACATCCCTTTTTGCGTCAATATTGTTAAATACCTTCCAGGCCACGGTGGAAAGGTCATGGGGATTAATAGCTTCATCCACCACGATGATCATTTTGGTGTACATCATTTGCCCCATTCCCCACAGGGCGTGCATCACCTTTTTGGCGTGACCGGGATATCTTTTTTTAATGGAAACAATAACACAATTATGGAAAACACCCTCCAAGGGCAATTCCATATCCACAATTTCGGGCAGCTGAAGCCGGAGGAGGGGCAGAAAAATCCGCTCCGTGGCCTTACCCAAAAAGCAATCCTCCATGGGAGGCTTTCCTACGATGGTAGCCGGAAAAACCGGTTTCTTCTTCCGTGTCAGGCAGGTGACATGGAAAACAGGATACTTGTCCTTAAGGGAGTAATACCCGGTGTGATCGCCAAAGGGGCCCTCTTCACGCATTTCCTCCAAATCCACATACCCTTCCAGTATAAATTCAGAGTGAGCAGGTACATAGAGATCATTGGTTTTGCACTTGACGATTTCCAGGGGAAACTTACGCAAAAAGCCTGAAAACATCATTTCATCAATTTGCTTGGGAAGAGGGGCCGTTGCGGCGTATATGGTTGCTGGATCCGCTCCAAGTGCCACGGAAACCGGCATTTTTCCGCCCCTTTTCCGGTATTTTTCGTAAATCTCCCGGCCATCCTTATGCAGATGCCAGTGCATCCCGGTAGTGTTTTTATCATAGACCTGTAGTCGATACATCCCCATGTTCTGGGTTTTCGTTTCCGGGTCCTTTGTTATTACCAGAGGCAGCGTAAAAAAACGCCCGCCGTCTCCGGGCCAGCATTTCAAAACCGGAAGAGTCGTCAAATCCGGCTCCTCAACCACTTCCTGGCAAGGCGCCTTCAGCACCTTTAAAGGAAAAACGGCTGCCAGCTTGGCAAGTTCAGGCACCGATTTAATTTTATTCATAATCCCAAGATAACGGGACATGTTGAGAAGCTCCTTGATTCTGTCTCCTATATCATCCAGGGATTCAGCTCCCAGGGCCAGATTCATGCGCTCATAGGTTCCCATGCTGTTAATGAGGACAGGATAGGGTGAGCCCTTAACCTTTTCAAACAAGAGGGCCGGGCCTCCGGCCTTCACCACCCGATCCGCAATTTCCGTAATTTCCAGCTCGCTGTCCACCTCGACACCCACACGCCTTAAGAGGCTGCGGCTTTCAAGGGTCTTCATAAAATCCTGTAAATCCTTATAGGCCATATATCCATCCTTGAGTTATTAATAATAGGGTTTTTTAAATACCCGGTTTTTACGTCCTTTAGTATATCATACTTTTCTTTCAGACAGAACCTCGCACGGCCTTTGGCTACTACCGCTTCTATGCCCCTGTTTGAAAAAGGCTCGACACCCTATATAAACATAATACATGTATCGCAAAAGCATCATTGACCTATTCGTAAGAGAAACACCTATTTATCCGCTTTTATTTTTTGGAAAATATAAGTTACAAAAAAGCCCCTCTCCTCCTGATTTTCAATATATTTAATCTGCTTGAAGGCTTTTTTAATAACCTCAAAATCCGTTGTTTGAATCAAGTCTTCGCATGTGATATTTGAATCTGCTTTATGCTTATGTCCAAAACCACAAATAAACAGTATTCCGTTACAGTTTATATGGTTTTCAATATCCTTCAGCTGCTCTTTATTCAACCTATAATGGTTGATTAGGATATTGTCGTAAACGCCGACAGCATCTAGTGAGCCCGGTAGGCCTAAATCAATTTGCTTCGCATTGACTATATAATTATTTCTTTGGGCAAACGTCCCCAAACGTTCAAGGGCTTTAGCGCTAAAATCAACACCTGTTACTTTAAACCCCTTTTCAAGCAAAAACAAGGCATTTTCTTCCATCGCCACAAGCTAAATCAAGGACAGAACCTTGCTTAAAGCAGGCTATATTTTCAACCAGAGATATTTCGGGGCTTAATGGGTTATTGCTTCTTTTATCAAATTTATCATCCCAGTATTCTTTGTTTCCCATGTAATCCATACCGCAGCCTCCATTGCGCATCTTTATAAATTATATAATAATTGTAGGATACTGCAAAATCCTCTCTGCGAATCATGCCGTGTTTCATTTAAT
>JAFADM010000013.1 GCA_023424865.1 Bacillota bacterium
GAGCTGTAGAGGGCAATTCCTGACGGCGGCTCGTTGGCGGCAGGCACGGCGGTTAAGTCTCCGACAATACGGTTGTTCCTCACATCAATGCCGTAAGCGGCCACTGCAACATACTGCCCGCCTACCCCGCTTCTCTGGGAGGTGACATAAATCCCGCCGTTATTGTAGAGCTTTGAAACACCGTAGATTAAATTATCCTTTACGGTTATAAAATAGCCCGGAGTAAACCGGCTCTGGGACTTGACATGGGAGGTGTAAACATAGACGCCCTTGGTATTGATGCTGATATTGTTGGCGGCAACCCCGTCTATGACATTTCCGTAAAAGAGGAAGCCCTCCTTGGAGTTCTCGGCAATATTCCTGTAAAAGGTGACATTGTCCATGGAGCTTATTAATGTAAATTTGCTGGTGGCATCCGGCAGGATATCCCAATCCTTTGTAACCAGAAAGGTGTTTCCGTCCCAGGACTGGACATAGCGGTACTGGCCCACGCCCTTTCCGTCCACAAGCATAAGGATGATATGGCCGTTACGGTTGTTATAAGATGGCGAGAAGGTACCCTGCCCCTTTAAAACCAGTGTTTTTTCCGATGCGGATACGACCTTGCCGTAATCGTAGACCATTCCCGGCATCTCCACAAAGTAGCTCTCGCCATCGTTGGTGGTTCCGCCTCCGGCACCGTTGATGTAGTTGTTTTCAAGATGGGAATTGCCCCTGGTATCGTAACCATGGCTAGCAGCCTCGGTTTCGTCATGAATATAAACACGGTTGTTTTCCATGAAGGTATACTGAGCCCAGCAGGCGAAATAACCGGATGCATACTCTATGTCATTGTCCCTTACGGAAGCGTAGCTTCTTATATAGCCTGTGTTTATGGATGCTTTGTAACCCACAAGGCTGCATTTTTCCATAAGGAAATGATCGCCAATGATAGTGGTAACACCGTTGCCCAGGCCCGTAGTGCCGGGATCATCCACAGGATAGCCGATGTTCACCTCATAGAGAAAATACCTGCTGTTTGTCCGCGCAGACATTTGCTCAAGGGTATTGCCGCCCCAGTCATGCCCAAGCCAGAAAAAGGAGCCGGGGCGAAGATCGCTGTCGGCAAGCTCTATAGTCATTCTGGCGGCACCCTGGCAGCCAACGGTTTTTCCGTCGCCTGAGGAATAGATGAAATTTTCACCGGAACCGGTGTAATAAAGCCGGGTGAGCTCGGTGGATTCCCCCAGCAGAACCACATGGGCCGGAAGCGCTATAGAGGAAACAAAGTAATTACCAGCCGGAAAATAAACCACACCGCCGCCCAAAGCCTTCACGGCCGCTATGGCATTGGCAACGGCCTGGGTATCGCTGGCAGCGTCGTTTCCGGCGGCTCCGTAGTCCAGTACATTAACCTGTGTATTCCAGTTAAAATCATCTGCCCAGGCAACCCCCAGACCCAGAGGGTCCTGCCCTTCTTCCACAACTGTCAGCGTTTGTCCGTTCAAAAGCTCATCCCAATGAATCCCGTCATTGCTGGCCTCAACGGTATAGGCGCCCACAGGGGCTTCTACGCTAAAGATTAGGGAGTACTCCGTATTCTTTATAATAGCCTGCTCGAAGGTGTTCGGAGCACTTTTCAGCCTGACGCGGGTTTCACTGTCTCCCCCAAACTGAGACGAAAGCAGATTTCGCCCGGACAACTCAATGGTTTGACCCTCCCAGGCGGAATTTTCCGAGATAAATAATAGTCTTGCCTTGTTGAGTATAAAAGGGTTGCTCCAACCGTACTGGTTTCCTACCCACACAGAGTACAAGCCCCCATCCCAGGTGTCCGGCAGAGTACCTACGACAAAAAAACCGTTTTCCTCATCCATCTGAACAATAGCCACACTAACTGCATCCGGGGGCGGAGCTCCCAAAGAGTCGGTTCCATCGGCTGGGAGCATTTTGATTTCAATATCTCCCAGGTTCATACCGTAGCCTCTTACTGAAAAATGCTCCCCGCCGCCTATTGCATCCGAAGCGTTCAGAATAAAGGGGGCTTGTGTCCAAGGCTCTGTATTAACGGTAAAGCTTGCGGAGGTGGTGCACGCAGAAAGCAGATCCGTATCATCCGCATCAAAGATGGCATTAAGCTCATAATTACCGGCGATGGCGGCTGTGTAGCTTAAGGATGCCAGCCCGCTCTCGTCGGTCACTACGGTGCCCAAATCCCCTTCAACAAATTCGCCTACCCAATCTCCCGTAAGGCTCAAGCGAATGCTTTTACCAGCAACAGGCTCCGCCTGGGAATTGGTCAGGGACAGGTTAAAAACCGTTTCCTCTCCCGGCCCGGCGGCAATATATTCTTGGGTATCAAAGGCCAAAACCGTTGCCTCATAGGAGGGTATCGCAACACTTACCGCTGCGGCAGCAACGGAAGGCAACGCGCCTGCCAATCGGTAAACCCGGTAGTCATAGGTAACTCCGGTATCTAAATTGGTGTCGGTATAGGAATTGGTTCCATTTTCAACAAAAGCAACATCCTTCCATTCCTCGCCGGTGGACAGCTTTCTTTGCACCCCTACACCGCCGGTCCCGGAGTTGCTCCATGTCAGGTTGACCGACCTGGGAACCTGATATTGGGCATTAAAATCAGACAGGGTATTTTCAGGAACCTCATCAAAGAACATTCCGGACAGAAGAGCATAATTGCCGCTGTTTTTTACGGCTCTTAAGGAAAATTCCCCCTTTACCCGAAAGGTCATATAAATGCCATTATCAAGCTCTGAAGGACTTGGTGTATACTGTGCCAGAACAACGGCGTTTTTGTCCAGAATCTGATAGGTGACGCTTGTTAACCGGGTGGATGCGTAAGTGGTGGCATAGACGGTGAACAAATGCTCCGCCTGATCGTTAAGCGTAAATTTAAAGGTGAGATTGTTTCCGGAACGCACCAGGGTCTTATACCGTGTTTGCGGGTTGCCCGGATTTGTGAGGGCCCTCAAATCGGTTGTAGAGGCATAGGTTATATTACTGTCAACATAATAGCCGTTTCCAGCGCTAGAGGAGGAAAAGGCCGTGACATAGGACGGCATGGCATAGCTGCTGGCGCCCGCTGATTCGGGATCCAGCAGCGTGGCATATCTCCCGCTGGTAACGCCATAGGTTTCTCTGACCAAATAGAAGGGCAAATAGTATCCGGAAGCCCCGTAGGACCCGATCCAGTCCCCCTTTTGAACAGTGTCGGTTCTTGCAAACGCTGCGGATGCCGTGGACGCGAATACGTCCGGTGCAATACTAAGAAATAGAGCAAGGATAAGAAAAATACTTAAAAGCGATTTGGCCTTTAACTTCATAATTTTTCCCCTTTCATGATGAACGGGGTGCGCCTTTAAGAAGGCACACCCCCACTCTATTACTTTTTCCTTCCGATTACTTTATATTGTCTAAATAGCCCGCATTCTTTTCCTTGAAGACCCTGTTGATTTCATCAAGCGTAGCCTGGGTTGCGCCATTGGCCTCCGCGGTATCCAAAAAGGCCTTCCACAGCTGCTCAAACTGAGCGTCGCTGGTTGCTGCAAGGGTTTTGGTCATTGCCTTTTCAAAGGATTCTCTCGCCTTCCAGAAACGATCCACCTCGGGCACATCCGCGGTATAGCTGTAGATATTGGTATTGCTTGCCAGAAGGGTTTGATGGTCGATGGAGGAGCCACCCGGCAGATAAGCGGGGTTGAACAGGCTTCCGGCTTCGGTTGCATTCACCGATATATCGTAAACATATCTGGGATGCAGATCGGATCCCCCTGCATAAATGGGGTATCGGGGCCAGGCGTTGCGGTTTGCAACCCAGTAATTGGTGAGGTTATATTTCATATTGGCTCCGTTGTCGGCAGCATAAACCATGTTGTTTTCCAGGTCCTTGTCCTTGTAGACACGCTTGCCGTTAACCTCCTCAAAAAGCCCCGCACTTTCAGGTCCCCAGAACACCAGCTTTTCACCCACATCGGAAATCATGTAATCCAGGTAGCGAAGAAGCTGAGGCAGGTCCTCTTCCTTTACGCTGTCCTTGAAAATAGCCAGGCCGGCGCTGCCTTGAGGGCTGGCAGGAGTAATGAACTTGTCTTCCTGGAATTCCTGATCCAGCCAGAGGGGCCTGTAGCGGTAGGTTTTTCCGGCCTGCTTGAGAGCTGCTTCATCAGGCGGGCTGTTATAGGTGATGGCATAGCCGCCGCTGTTCAACACCTGCAGGAACGCTGCATTATTGTTTAAAAGGGAGTCCTTTGCCATAACGCCGTCTCTTACAAACTTATTGAAAAGGAGCATGCTGTCCTTCAAATAGTCCTGATTAAAGGCGTAATCCATTTGTCCCAGCTGCTTGTAGAAAACAGTAAAATAGTTGTTGTTGCCGGGGATGCCGGTAAAGCTTCCCAAAAAGCCGTTAAGCAGGTTCCAGTTGTCACCGCCTGAGTTGGCATAGGTCACTTCCACTGGCTTTCCGTTTTCAGTAATTTTCTCTTTTGCAATAAGATCCTTGAGATCATACATAAACTTTACAAATTCTTCCTGAGTCTTGATGGGCACATCATAGATGTCCTCCTGGGTGAAGGTTCCCTTTTCCATATACAAGGCTTCAATCTCGTCCATGGTCCTGGCCTCAGGAAACAGCTTTTTAAGCAAATCGTCTCTTACCATCACCTTGGTATTTATAAGACGGGACTGCTTGGTGGCTATACGGGAAAAACGCTGCGTGTCCAGGTCCGTTCTGAATTCATACATAAGCCCTGTGGACAGCTCATAGGGGAAGGCATAAATACGGCCGTCCTTGGGATAGGTAACGGTGGCCTTAACTCCGGAGAGCTTCTCAATGGGAAATTTTTCAGCCACATGAGGTGCATACTGGGGAAGAAGATCCGTAAGGTCATATATTTTTCCGGCATCAATGAGGTCATGGAACTTGGTCTCACTGAGCTTTACATTGAAAGCAACATCCGGCCAGTCGTTGGAGGCGCTCAAAAGCCCCATTTTAACGTCCACGGCCATGCCCCCGTTATCAAAGGCCGCTTCTCTGTCCAGCTCCACGCCGGTGACACGCTTAACTTCCGGTGTAACAACATCATTTTCCGCAACAGGCCGGTTGGCATCCCCCGTACCATGGGTATACCAGGCTTTTAGCTTTAGCTGCTTGCCTGTCCAGTCAGGCAGATCCGAAGTGTCGTCCACCTCATCGAGAAGTTCGTAATAGGCTTTTGCCTCCGAAGCCCCGCCCGGGGTTTCGGAGCCCTGGGCCGGAGTTGAAGGTGTGGTTGTGGGTGAGGATGCGTTCTGTCCGCAGCCCCCCAGCACACCCACCGCAAATACGGCACTAAGGGCAAGGGAAAGCATTCTGAATCCTTTGCTCATTTTGAATCCTCCTTAAAACGATCTATATCATGTATTGAACATAATATACAAGTGGCTATTCCTTAACGGCGCCCAGTGACACGCCTTTGATAAAGTACTTTTGCAGGAAGGGATAAACCATAACTATGGGCAGAGAGGTGAGTATAATCTGGGCTGCCTT
>JAFADM010000017.1 GCA_023424865.1 Bacillota bacterium
CTGCCTGTTTTCTTCAGTTCCCACTTGACGTCCATTCCACTCACTTTTCGTCAGTTCCCTGAGAACAGTTTCGACAATGCTTTCATTTTTACTGCAAGCACTTGCCAGAGTTATAAAAACAATAAGACCGATAAGATAAATCCTTTTTTTTATCACAATAAATCCCTCATCATAATAAAATAGAGACCGTATGATTTATATTGGTTATTTTAAATGCAGCGCTTTGCATAATACCATCTGGTTTCGGGGCCAGTATTCCTGCACTTGCTGGAGGTTCATGCCAGCTTTAGCTTTACACTACCATACAGATTTTACTATGTCAAATTAAAACAATACATCAATTTTATTCTAAAAAAATACAAATTGGTACTCAATTTTTATAACCACTTACCGTCTTCAAAATCCATTTTGTCTGAAATTTTATCATTGACGCTTCTCAATAAATATGTTAGTGTGATATAAACCATCGAAAGAGAAGTAAAACTCAAGTTAACGGTCTTAAAGAGAGCCGCAGCTGGTGAAAAGCGGCAGGCAGTGCTGAGTATAATGGACTCTTGAGGGCGAAGCGAAATCCAATTAAAAGGGCAGTAGCTTTTGACGAGGAATCCGCGTTAAGGAGGAGGGGTGTGACTGCACTCCGAATGAGAGGATGCTTTAGTGCATCAATCAAGGTGGTACCGCAGGTAGAATATAACCTGTCCTTGTAGCAATACACGGACGGGTTTTTTTGTTTCTTCCAGGCCTTTCAGAGGAAATGCCTGAAGCGGAAAAACACGATTGGCAGAAGCATTGAGAGTAGAAGTTTAGAAGAGAACCTGAGAACAGAAGTTTAGAAGAGCAGTTTGAGAAGAAGCTAGAGAAGAAGTCCGTAAAAGAAGTTTTGAGAAGAGATAAGTTGAGCCCAGCAGAGCTGAGACGAGAGGAGCGACCCTATGAAGCTGAATATTGAACCCGGCTTCGAAAAGCTGGAGGTCCTGGCCAAGGACTATCCCTGTCTTCCGGTTTACGCATCCGTATATGCGGATACGGAAACCCCCATCAGTTTATTCCGGCGCTTTGAACAAAGTCAGGAAAATTGTTTTCTGCTTGAAAGCGTTGAAGGGGGCGAGCGTTGGGCCCGCTATTCCTTCCTTTCCGGCAATCCTCTTGCCCTTGTCACATCCAAGGATGCCGTAACCAAGGTATGCTACAGGGACGGCAAAACAGAAACCCATAACGGTAATCCCGTGGAATTTATTAAGAATCTCATGACCCGGTTCAAAGGACCGGTGCTGCCCGATTTGCCCCGGCTTTACGGAGGTGCTGTGGGGTTTTTCAGCTATGATGTTATCCGTTATTATGAACGGCTTCCCAATCCGCCTCCGGATGACCTGGCGCTCCCGGATTTGTCCTTTATCCTGGCAGATGAAATGGTGGCTTTTGACCATGTCAGCCAGAAAATCATTCTTATTGCCACCATCCCCTCCAGTACCGATAAGGATACGCTTAAGGCAGCTTATGAAGCTGGTGTGAAGCGTCTTGAAAAGCTCTACGCCTTCCTCCACGCACCCTTTGCCCCTGCTTCCGGCGGAAACGGCGGTTTTACTCCCGGCGAGGTTGTATCCAATGTAGGTAAAGAAGCCTATATGGAGCAGGTAAGAAAGGCAAAACAGCACATTTTTGACGGGGACATTTTTCAAATCGTACTCTCCCAGCGCTTTACAACCAAAGCGCCTCCTTCCCCCTTCGATGTCTATCGTCTTCTTCGGGTAACGAACCCCTCCCCCTATATGTTCTATATCAAGATGAACGGCATTACCCTGGCCGGCGCTTCTCCCGAGCTTCTGCTCCGTTGTGAAAACGGCCGTCTCCAGACCTGCCCCATTGCGGGCTCCCGTCCCCGGGGCAAAACCCGTGAGGAGGACGAAGCCCTGGAAAAAGAGCTTCTATCCGACGAAAAGGAGCTCAGTGAGCATGTGATGCTGGTGGATTTAGGCAGAAACGACATCGGCAGGGTCAGTGAGTTCGGGTCGGTGGAGGTCACCAAATACATGGAAATTGTCCGTTACTCTAAAATCATGCATATCTCCTCTACGGTTGAAGGAAAGCTCCGGGATGGCTTAAGCGCTTTTGACGCCATGATGTCCGTCTTTCCCGCAGGTACCCTTTCCGGTGCACCCAAGGTTCGGGCCATGGAGCTTATCGACGCCATGGAGCCAAGCCGCCGGGGCGCTTACGGAGGTGCCATCGGCTACCTCTCCTTTGACGGAAATTTTGATTCCTGCATTACCATTCGCACCATTCTCTTTAAGGACGGCCTGGCCCATGTTCAGGCGGGTGCGGGGCTTGTAGCCGATTCGGATCCCGAAAAGGAATACGAGGAATGTGTCAATAAGGCCGGTGCCTCTCTTGCGGCTATCCGCAACTCGGGAACCTTTTTTTAAGGAAGGAGTGGAAAGCATGATACTGATAATTGATAATTACGATTCTTTTACTTACAATCTTTTCCAATATATAGGCGGCTTAAATCCGGATATCAAGGTATTCAGAAACGATGCCCTTACTCCCGAGGAAGCCCTTCGCATGGCTCCAAGCCATGTGGTTATCTCCCCGGGACCGGGCTTTCCTTCCGATGCGGGGGTCAGCAAGGCCATGATCGAAGCCCTGGGCCCTCACATTCCCCTTTTGGGTATTTGCCTCGGACATCAGGCTATCGGTGAGGTCTTCGGCGCGACGGTAACTCACTGCCCCTCCGGCCCCCTTCACGGCAAAGCCTGCCCCATCCGCCTGGATCCCCAATGCCCGGTATTCCAAGGCCTTCCAGCTGCCATTCGGGGGGGCCGCTATCATTCCCTGGCTATTGACCCGGCCACCCTGCCGGCTTCCCTTAAAGTAACTGCCCGAACCGATGACGGCATTATCATGGGAGTGGCTCATACCCATTACCCTATTTACGGCATACAGTTTCACCCCGAGTCGGTTTTAACCGAATATGGGCGGGATATAATCGGAAACTTTTTGAAAATCGGCGCACAGGTATTCTGTTAACCGGCGGGAGGACATAAGCGGGTACAGCCCGCTTTAGGAAAGGAGAAGAAAAGGATGATAAAGGAAGCTGTAAAGAAGCTGGTCAACCATGAAAACATTACCCGCCACGAGGCCTATGAGGCCATGGAAGAAATAATGAGCGGCAAGGCAACCGATGCACAGATAAGCGCTTTTATCACCGCTCTTTCCATGAAGGGCGAAACCATGGATGAAATCTGCGGCTGCGCCGCCGTAATGGATAAACACGCGGATCATGTAAGTCTTGATTTTGAAGCTGTGGACATTGTCGGAACCGGAGGCGACGGCACCGGCACCTTCAATATTTCCACCTGCGCCGCTTTTGTCACTGCCGGTGCAGGCCTTCCCGTGGCCAAGCACGGCAATCGCTCCGTCTCCAGCCGCTGCGGCAGCGCCGATGTATTAGAAGCTCTGGGTGCGGTTATCGCCCTCACCCCCTCGGAAGCGGAAGCCTGCTTTTCCCAAACCGGCATCTGCTTCATGTTCGCTCCCGGCTATCACAAATCCATGAAATACGCGGCAGGCCCCAGGAAAGAGCTGGGCATCCGCTCCATTTTCAATATCCTGGGTCCCATGACCAACCCTGCCAGAGCACCCTACAGGCTCATGGGCGTTTTCACCCCAAAGCTTTTAAGGCCCCTGGCGGAAGTGCTGGGGCATATGGGAATAAAAGGAGCCCTGGCGGTTTGCGGTGAAGGTGGACTGGACGAAATGGCCTTAAGCGGCCCCACCTCCGTATGCGAGCTTAAAAACGGTGACATTAAGGAATATACCGTAACCCCCATTGAGGCCGGGCTGGCATCTGCACCTTTAGCAGCCATTCAGGGCGGTGATGCATGGGAAAACGCCGTTATACTAAACCGTATCCTGCAGGGTGAAAAGGGCCCAAAAAGAGACATTGTTCTTTTTAATGCAGCAGGGGCGCTTTATGCCGGGGGGCTGGCATCTTCCCTGGAAGAAGGGACGGTCCGGGCAGCATCCTCCATCGATTCCGGAGCAGCTTACAAAAAGCTGAACGAATATAAGGAAGCTACACTGCGTATAACGGAGGCCCGCCAATGATTCTGGATACCATCTGTCAGGCTAAGAATAAAAGACTGGAGGCTTTAAAAAGCCATCTTCCTTTCTCCCGTCTTGAAGCCCTTGCCGCAAAAAGGAGCACACCGCCCTTAAGCCTTTTCGACACCTTGAAAACGCCGGGACTTTCGGTTATCGCCGAAGTAAAAAAGGCCTCTCCCTCCAAGGGCCTTATTGAGCCCAACTTTCAGCCGGTGGAAAAGGCCAGGCTTTATGAGGCTAACGGAGCCGACGCTCTTTCGGTTCTCACTGAGGAGGATTTCTTTTTAGGCCATATGGATTATTTGCAGGCCATACGAAAGGAAGTATCCCTTCCCCTCCTTTGCAAGGATTTCATGCTGGAGGAATACCAAATCCTTCAGGCCTACAGCATGGGAGCCGATGCCATTCTTCTCATTGCGGCAATCCTTGACGATAAAACCCTGGCACGTCTCTTTGCCTATGCAAAAAGCCTGGGATTGTCGGTGCTTATGGAAGCTCATACCCGGGAAGAGGTTGAACGGCTTACTCAAGCAGGGGGACAAATCCTTGGCATTAACAACCGGGATCTTAACACCTTCAAGGTCGACTTAAATACGTTCCCAATGCTCCGGGCCTTTATCCCCAAGAACTGCGCCGCCGTATGCGAAAGCGGCATACAAAACGGAGCCGATGCCGCCTTTGCCTATGAAAACGGGGCCGATGCCATACTGGTGGGAGAATCCCTTATGCGAAGCGGAGAAACGGGAAGCCTTCTTAAAAGCCTCCGTCTTGGAGCTGGTGAGAAGACAAAAGCCCGGTCAGAGGAGGGACAAAGCCATGAAGCCGGTTAAGGTAAAAATCTGCGGCATTCGGACAAAGGAGGAGGTAGAGGCTCTTAACAGGCTGAAGCCCCAGTTTGCCGGCTTTGTGCTGGCTCCTTCCAAAAGAAGAGTGACTTTTGACACTGCCGCCTATCTTCTTAAAAGGTTGGATCCGGCGATTACTCCTGTCGCCGTGCTTGTAAATGCAGCCGTTTCTGAGGTGGAGGAGCTGCTTCGCCACTGCCCCTTTAAGGTGCTCCAGCTTCACGGACAGGAAACGCCTGATACTCTCAAAGCCCTTAGAACAGAGCTAAACGGCCTGGGCAGCGAAAAAGGCACAGCGGGAGCTATGATTGGAATTCAAATTTGGAAAGCTCTCCGGGCCGATACACCCGAGCTTTTTCAAAGCATCCGGACCTATCTTCCCCATACCGACGGAATCCTTCTTGACGGTAAAGCGCCGGGAAGCGGCCAAAGCTATGATTTGACGCCAATTCATGGCCTTGCTGAAAAGCTCGGCAGCATTCCCCTTATCCTGGCCGGCGGCCTTCATCCGGAAAATGTGGGGAGGGCAATCGCACAGATTAAGCCCTGGGCGGTGGATACCAGCAGCGGGGCGGACGGTTTGGACGGCTATAAGGATTCGGAGCGGATAAAGGCCTTTATGGCTGCGGCGGTTCAGCAGTAAGGCAGGTTTTGTTCCAGGGAATACACTATTAATATAGAATCATTTTCTATATATAGCTAATTGATACAGTTACCTGTACTGTTTATACGACACACAGTCCACATTACGCATTTTGCACAGAATCCCTACTACTCACTCTACTTTGAAAGGAATGTTGGTTAAATGAAAAAAGGCAGATTTGGCCAATTTGGAGGACAATATGTACCCGAGACCCTGATGCCGGCCCTGGCCGCCATTGAAAAGGCTTATGGGGAAGCCATGGCGGACCCTTCCTTTATAAAGGAACTCACCCGCCTCTATCAGGACTATGCCGGAAGGCCTTCCCTGCTCTATTACGCTGAGAATCTTACCCAAAAGCTCAAAGGTGCACAAATTTATTTGAAAAGAGAGGATCTTAATCATACCGGATCCCATAAAATAAACAATGTGCTGGGCCAGGCCCTTCTAGCCAAGCGCATGGGTAAAAAGCGGATCATCGCCGAAACCGGCGCAGGCCAGCACGGCGTGGCTGCCGCTACCGCCGCCGCTCTTTTCGGCATGGAGTGCGAGGTTTTTATGGGCCGGGAGGACACCGTCCGCCAGGCACTCAATGTTTACCGCATGGAGCTTCTGGGAGCAAAGGTGGTGGCCGTGGACAGCGGAACCAAAACCCTTAAGGACGCTGTCAATGAAGCGATGCGGGAATGGACGGCCCGGGTAGAGGATACCTTTTACATTATCGGATCCGTCATGGGCCCCCACCCCTACCCCACCATGGTTCGGGATTTTCAGGCCGTTATCGGCAATGAGGCTAAAAGGCAGATTCAGGAGCTTGCCGGACGCCTGCCTGACGCCGTAATCGCCTGCATCGGAGGCGGATCCAATGCCATGGGGCTTTTCCACGCCTTTGTGCCCCACAAGGAAGTTCAGCTTATTGGTGTGGAGGCTGCGGGAGAAGGCATAACCACTCCCCGTCACGCCGCCACCCTCACTCATGGCGATATTGGCATTTTTCACGGCATGAAATCCTATTTTCTTCAGGATGAGGACGGTCAGATAGCGGAGGTTTATTCAATCTCAGCCGGGCTGGATTATCCGGGGGTTGGCCCGGAGCACGCCGAGCTTTTCCATTCGGGAAGGGCCACCTACATCGGTGCCTCGGATGAAGAGGCGGTTGCGGCTTTTGAGCTTCTCTCCCGAACCGAGGGGATCATACCCGCTATTGAAAGCGCCCATGCTGTGGCCCATGCGGTGAAGCTTGCACCTCAAATGTCTCCGGATCAGGTGCTTATCGTCAATTTATCCGGGCGCGGCGATAAGGATGTCAGCCATGTGGCCCGTTTCAGAGGGAGGGATCTTCATGAATAACCGTATGGATAATGCTTTTAACACATTAAAGGCTCAGGGTAAAAAAGCCCTTGTCACCTTTGTCACCGCCGGCGATCCGGATCTTGACGCAACCTACGATCTTGTTCTAGCTATGGAAGAGGCCGGTGCCAGCCTCATTGAGCTGGGCATCCCCTTCTCCGATCCCATGGCCGAGGGTCCGGTAATCCAGGCTGCAAATGTAAGGGCTTTGAAAAACGGTGTTAAAATCGATCAGGTATTTAATCTGGTGGCCCGGCTCCGGGAGAAAACCCAAATTCCTCTGGTCTTTTTAATGTACGCCAACTGCATTTACCGCTACGGCAAGACCCGCTTCTTTGAAAGATGCCGTGCTTGCGGCATTGACGGGGTCATACTACCCGATCTCCCCTTTGATGAGCAGGAGGAATTTAAGGACGCCGCCGACAGTCAGGGCATATATCTTATCAGCCTCATCGCCCCTACCTCGGGAGATCGTATCGGGCCTATTGCACGGAATGCCGCAGGCTTCCTTTACTGTGTTTCATCCCTGGGAGTTACAGGTGTTCGTGAAAATTTTGCCACAGATCTTGGTGCCTTCCATGAAAAGGTAGCCAAAGAAAGCTCACTTCCTGCTTTTTTAGGCTTCGGCGTATCCGGCCCTGAAGCGGTGAAAACCTTAAAAGGGCCCTGGGACGGTCTAATTGTGGGAAGTGCCATTGTCCGGCTCATAGAAAAAAGCCCCGGCGGCAGAGAAGCCGTCGAGGCTGTGAAGGCATTTACTTATAAGCTCAGAGAAGCGCTGGACGGCTGAAATGCCGCCCGGCCCCCCTCCCTTAATCAGTCTTCGGAGGAACGTGCAGACAGCACATTGAAATTTTCAGCTTTCAGAGCATCAAGGAGCACCTGGATATTTAAGCTGTTAACCCTTACAACTATTTCGTTTGTACGAACAGCCAGGTGAAGGATGTTAAGGCCAAAGCCGGCGATGATGGAAGCCAGCTTGGCAAGCACTCCGGGCCTGTCTTCATTGACGGCAATGGAGATGCGGGTGCCCTTGTCATGAAGGCCCATGATTTCCATAAAGGCGTTAAAAACATCCTTTTCGGTAATAATTCCTACCAGCTTGCCGTCATCCACAACCGGCAGACCGCCCACATCATACTCTCTTAGCTTGAGAGCCGCTTCCTCAATAAGGCTGCCGGATTCAATCGTTACAACATCCTTTATCATGATGGTGCTGATCTTGGTCTTTGAAAGCAAATGGTTTATTTCATAAATGGACAGGGAAGTTGCCTGGGAAGGAGACACCTCCAGGAGCTTCCGCTCTGAAACAAAACCTACCAGCTTATCGTTCTTCACGACAGGAATCTTCTTAATCTTTTTGCTGTGCAGCAGTTCCATAGCGTCGGCCACGGTATCCTCCGGCGAAATGGTAAAAGGATTGGCGGTCATATAGTCTCTCACATACATAGCGAAACCTCCTGAACAATATTTTACCGGCTCAGCCAAACCTATTCAGCGAGCGGGCTTTCGGCAAAAGGAAATTTTTTCTTACAATTTAATTTTACTCCACTCTTAATTTCCAGTCAATTGAAGGTTACATCATCGGTGCAATAAGCCTTAGCAGTCCTCTGAGAAAACGTTTGGGAAGGCCTGCTTTTTTAATGTTCTCCAGCGTTATCTCCTGGCATTTTTCCAGCGTTTCAAAAAAGTCCTTCTTTATTTCCCTTATGGTTTGGGATTTGTACAGCCAAACACCGTTTTCAAAATGCATGTAAAAGCTTCTGTAGTCCAGGTTGACTGTTCCCACAGTGGCCTGCTCATCATCACAGACGAATACCTTGGCATGGAGAAAGCCCGGCGTGTATTCGTAAATTCTTACCCCGGCCTCCAGCAATATATTGTAAAAGGACTGGGTTACAAGAAAGACATACCATTTATCCGCTATATGAGGGGTTACGATTCGGACATCAACCCCGCTTTTGGCTGCCAGTATGAGGGATGTTGTCATTTCATTGTCAATGACAAGATAGGGCGTAAAAATATACACATACTTTTTAGCCCGGTTAATCATATTTAAATAGATAAATTCTCCCACGGATTCATTATCCAGAGGGCTGTCGGCATAGGGCTGGACAAAACCGTCGGATTGAAAGCTTTGGGGAGCATGGCTGTGAGGGCTGAAATTTTCGCACTGGTTGGGATCCTTGCACATATAGCCCCACAGCTGAAAGAACATAACGGTCATATTCCATACCGCATCTCCCCGTACAAGAATGCCCGTATCCTTCCAGTGGCCGTGCTTGGGGTACAGATTAATGTATTCATCTGCCAGATTGATGCCTCCGGTAAAACCTGTATGCCCGTCTACAATAATGTTTTTCCGGTGATCCCGGTGATTCATCCGGATTTCCAATAGGGGCGTGAAGGGATTGAATACCTCACATTGTATCCCCTTTTTGATAAGCTTCTCCTTATATTTATAAGGCAAGGTAAACATGCAGCCCGCATCGTCGAACATCACACGGACATCCACCCCCTGAGACACCTTTCTTTCAAGAATGGCCAGAATGGTGTTCCACATAAGACCTTCTTCTATTATAAACATTTCAATAAAAATAAAATGTCTGGCTTGCTCCAATACTTCCGTCAGCCGTTTGAAAAAGGCCTCCCCGGAGGGAAAGTATTCGGTTGTGGAATTGACGCATACCGGAAAGGAGGATGCATTCCTTATATAAAGGGACTGATTGGCGACAGACAGATTTTCGTTTTGTATGGCTTTTAAAACCTCCTGATCCTGGCTTAAATACTGAAAGGTATCCTTCTGATAGGAGGTAATCCGTTTGCGGAACCGGTTGGCTGAGCTTGATATTCTGAAAAACAGGTACAGAAGTCCTCCAAAAACGGGAAAAAGCAATATGGGGATGGTCCATGCCAGCTTGTGGGAAGGATTGGTCCGCTGACTTGCCATCCATATGACAACACCAATACTTATCATGGTAAAAAAGGCATAAAAATACACAAAATAACTGCTGAGCTGCCAGATAAACAAAATAAAGATCGCCAGCTGTGTTAATAAGATGGCACTTAAAAGCATCACTCTGCTAAAAAGTGTCTTTAGTACTTTTTTCAAGCATCCTCCTGTCTTATCCTGTCAAAAGCCGTATTCCTGCGCTTCAATTCAAAAGTACTGTGAATTGAAGCTGCTGCAAGCCTTTGGGATAACCTGCTGCTTTTCTGTTTAGGATCCCGCTCTCTTATTTACCATTAATTTTACTCGATAACCTTTATCTATGCACATCCATTTGAAATTTTATTAATGGATTGCCTTAATTTAACACGAAAGATTTTTGAAAATCCGCTCATTCTATTAGTGAAGCTTCAAGCAAAACACACATTATCTCCCCGAACTTTATCAGGAGGTGACAACATGTCGAGACCTAAAACACCGATTGTTCCATCAAGCAGAGAGGCGCTGACAAAATTTAAGCTGGAGTGCGCCCAGGAAATTGGCCATCTGCAATACTGCAAGGAAAACAATGACCATTACAAGGGTGATCTTCCTTCCGTACAAAACGGAAGAGAGGGCGGCCCCATCGGCGGTCAGATGGTTAAAAAAATGATCCAAGCTTATGAGAGCCAGATGAAGTAGGAGAAACAGGAACACTATGAGTAAACCGGGTGATAAGAAAAACAGCGGCGGCCAGGGATCGCAGAAAGCGTCCAAAGGCTCAAGCACAAATAAAAAGGAGGACGGCTCTTTCGATTCGCGGAAAATAAAGCACGATCCTCAAGCCGAAAGCTCCCGGGCTGTTTTCGGACAGCATGGGGAAAGCGAATAATCCTTTTTTAATCCTTCCCTATATGCAACTCCCTAAAAGCGGAGTTGTAACCAGACCTGTGAAATAACTTCACAGGTCTTTTATAACTTCTCAACAATAAGAAGGGCAAAGCGCCTCTGTCTCCTTTCATTGGATGGTTTTTAGATATGCATTTAAATGAAAGTTTCATATATGTAAACTTGCATTAAAGCCTCAAATTACAGATTGACAAAGTTCCTGATTTGGTCTACTATTAGTAACATCAAAAGGGACGCAATGACGCGCAGAAGCCTCGTGTATAATTGTTTCCCTTTTTCCATATCTAAATGATAAATTAAAAGTAGGAGGATAATTATGAAACTTATTACTCGAAGATTGCTCAGTCTTATGACAGCAAGCGCCTTAGTTTTCTCATTGGCTGCTTGCGGAAGCACTTCAACCAGCACACCTACACCGTCTGCTTCAGGCACAGCTACCCCTACTCCTTCAGCTTCTTCCTCAGCAACTCCTGATAACAGCAGTGAGCCCATAAAGATTGGTGTTATTTCACCTATCTCCGGCGGTCTTGCAGCATACGGCGAAGCTGTAAACAACGGCATCAAGCTTGCCATAGAAGAGATTAACGCAAAAGGCGGCGTACTTAACAGAGAACTCCAGGTTATTGCTTATATGGATGACAAGGCTGATTCTACCGAAGGCGCAAACAGCTTCAACAAGCTGGTATCCGACGGTGCAAAAGCCATTATTGGTTCCGTTACCTCCGGTGTAACCGCCGGTCTTGCTACTCTTGCTGATGAGCAGGGTATGCTCCTTCTGACACCTACTGCTACTGCAGACACCGTTACAGAAGGAACCACCAGCGTATTCCGCGCATGCTTCCGTGACTCCTACCAGGGCGAAATGGCTGCAAAATTTGCTGCCGAGGTTCTGAAGGTTAAGAAGGTTGCCATCCTGTATGCTTCCGGCGACACCTATTCTTCCGGTCTTTATGAAGCCTTTAAGACCGCTGCTTCTACCTACGGCCTTGATATCGTATCTACAGAAAGCTCTTCCTCCACCGATGACACCGACTACAACACCCAGCTGACCAATATCGCAGCTTCCGGTGCTGAGCTTCTTTTCGCTCCCTACTACTACAGCTCCGTTGGCCCATACATCGTACCCCAGGCCAGAGCTGCCGGCTTCACCGGTTATATGGTCGGTGCTGACGGCTGGGACGGAACTGTCGGAACAATGGTTGAAGACAAAACCCTTTACAACAACACCTACTTCACCAACCACTATGCTCCTGATGACCCCAACGAAGTTGTTCAGAACTTTGTTAAGAGCTACAGCGACAAATTCAGCCCTGAAGCTCTGAACGCTCTTGCTGCTCTGGCCTATGACTCCACTTACATGCTTGCTCAGGCCATTGAAAAAGCAGGAACCGATGATACGGCTGCAATTGTTACCGCAATGACAGGTATGAGCTTCTCCGGCGTTACCGGCTCCTTCACCCTCGATGAAACCGGTACACCCGCCAAGTCCGTTGCCATCATTGAATACAAGGACGGCGCTGCTATCTGGAATTCTACAGTGGGACAATAATAGCAACATTTAACTATTTTATAAGATTAAATGCGACACGGAGGGTTATCCTCTGTGTCGCATTTATTGCGGGTTGTCGCAATGCCTTGCCTGTCTTTTCTGACGGCTAATGCGCAAGCCCCGGCAAAATCATACCGAAAGGAGTTGCGTTTATGGATCAATTCATGTTATTTATTCAGCAACTGATCAACGGCCTGAGGGTCGGGAGCGTTTATGCATTGGTCGCCCTGGGATATACCATGGTTTACGGCATTATCCGCCTCATCAATTTTGCCCATGGTGACTTTATTATGGTTGGAGGTTACACCCTCGTCTTTACGGTACCTTTAATGGTTAATCTGGGCATGCCGGCCTGGGCTGCTATTATTTTCGCAATTATAGTGTGCGCCGTAGTTGGCGTGCTTGTGGAAAAATTGGCTTACAGTCCTGTAAGAGCACGCCGAGGCAGCAATATGACACTGCTTATTACGGCCATTGCCATGAGCCTTTTTCTTGAAAACTTTGCCCAATTGCTCTTTGGAGCCAATCCCAAGCAGGTAGGCACTCTTTTCCGCCTTCCCAACATGCTTGGTTTTTCAGGAAATACGCTATTAACTATTATTCTGGGTGTCGTCGTTATGATTGCCCTCCAGCTTTTCGTTAAAAATACCAAGCTGGGCAAATCCATGCGTGCCGTATCGGAAGATAAGCAGGCATCCATATTGATGGGGGTAAATATCAACTTTACTATAGCCATTACTTTTGCTATCGGTTCCGGACTTGCGGCAGTCGCTTCCCTTATGTACTGTGCCCAGTACAATCAGGTTACCATTACCATGGGCACCATGCTTGGCTTAAAGGCCTTTGTAGCAGCTGTTTTAGGCGGCATCGGCATTATTCCCGGCGCAATGCTCGGGGGTATGGTCATAGGACTTGTGGAATCCCTCTCCAAATCCTATATCGGCGTATTGACCGGAGGCATTATTACCTCCGCTTTTTCAGATGCTATTGTGTTTGCCATATTGGTAATTGTACTGCTTGTTAAGCCTGCAGGAATTCTGGGCAAAAATGTCGGAGAGAAGGTGTAACATGGATCACACTTTAAAATCTTCAGGACCCAAACGACGTACTAAAACCATGCTTATCAACCTGGTTTCTGTAGCCTTGGTATTTGTCATTCTGGCACTGGTTAAGGAAAACGGACTAATAAATAATTATGTTCAGGGTATTTTAATTCAGTGCTGCTATGCCATTATTATGGCGGTTTCATTAAACATCACCATTGGTTTTCTGGGCCAGATTGCCCTGGGCCACGCAGGCTTTATGGCTGTGGGCGGCTACACCTCGGCTCTGGTTACCAAAGCCCTTACCAATGCAGGCATTTTAACTGCAACCGATGAATTTACCAAATTCATTCTTTTCCTTATCGGCATACTCAGCGGTGCCCTTGTTGCGGCTCTTTTCGGCATCATCGTCGGTATTCCCGCCTTAAGACTTCGCGGTGATTATCTGGCCATTATTACTCTGGCCTTCGGTGAAATCATTCGTGTCGTTATCCAGAACCTCCCCTTCGCAGGCGGCAGAGGCTTAAGCAGAGGACAGGCAGGACAGGCGCTCATCGGTATTAAGAATCTGAATAACATTTACATTGTCCCTTTGCTGGCAGTAATCACCATAACCCTTCTGTTTACCCTGGTCCGGTCCAAGTTCGGACGGGCAATTATGGCTATTCGTGAGGATGATATCGCCAGTGAGGTTTCCGGCCTCAATACCACTTACTACAAGGTTCTGGCCTTTACTGTATCCGCTTTTTTTGCCGGTGTTGCCGGTGCCGTTTTCGCTCACCGCGGTCTTGGAACCCTCCAGCACACCGATTTTACCTTTCTTAAGTCAACCGAGTATGTCATAATGGTTGTTATCGGAGGCATGGGTTCCTTAACCGGCTCCATAATTGCGGCTATTGCACTTTCCGTGCTTCCGGAGATATTGCGTACCTTCGCAGAGTACCGTATGCTGGTATACTCCCTGGTGCTCATACTTATGATGGTTTTCCGTCCCAGCGGCATCTGCGGTACGTACGAATTTTCCATGACTCGCTTTATTGAAGGCATTCCCAACTGGTTCCGCAAGAACGGCGGAAAATCTGGAGCTGCTTTGAAGGGTGCCGGTTCCGGTGCTGAAAGCGGCAAGGAGGAAAGAAAATGAGTGACGTGACATTAAAATGCGAAGGCCTGGGCATCAGCTTTGGCGGTCTTAAAGCCGTCAGCCGCTTCGACTTGGAGCTTAGGGAAGGTGAGCTTGTAGGACTTATCGGGCCTAACGGCGCGGGCAAAACGACCATTTTCAATCTGCTTACCGGGGTGTATACGCCTACTGAGGGACAGGTTTATGCCTGCGGTCATCTTATTAATAAGAAAAAAACCCATCAGGTGGTTGCTACGGGGGTTGCCCGGACTTTTCAGAACATTCGTCTCTTTAAGAAAATGACTGTTCTGGACAATGTTAAAGTAGCCTTCACCAAAGATGTGAAATATTCACTCCTGCAGGCCCTTTTCCGTACCGGCTCCTACTGGAAGGAAGAAGCGGAAATTGACGAAAAAGCCAGAAAGCTTCTCTCCCTCTTCAAGCTTGAAGACAAAGCGGAGACCCTGGCACAAAATCTTCCCTACGGTCAGCAGCGCAAGCTTGAAATTGCCCGTGCTCTTGCTACCAATATGAAAATCCTGCTTCTGGACGAACCCGCTGCCGGCATGAACCCCACGGAAACCGCCGAGCTTCTGGAGTGCATCAACCTTATCCGAAAGCAGTTTGCCATTACCATACTGCTCATTGAACACGATATGAGCCTTGTTATGAATATCTGCGAGCGCATTGTGGTTATCGACTACGGCGTAACCATAGCAGCAGGATCACCCGAAGAAATTGCCAATGATCCCAAGGTTATCGCCGCCTATCTGGGCACTTAGAGGAGGAATGCTTATGTTGTCTGTAAAGGATCTTCATGTGTCCTATGGTGCTATCCATGCTATTAAAGGAATTAGCCTGGAGGTTGGAAAGGGAGAAATTGTTTCTCTTATCGGTGCCAACGGTGCGGGTAAAACAACCATATTGCACACCATTACGGGGCTGATTCCTGCCAGTAAGGGAACCATTACCTACGACGGTCACGACCTTCGAAAGGTAGAGCCCCATAGAATCATTACTCTTGGCATGGCCCATGTTCCCGAAGGCCGCCATGTCTTTGCACGTATGACAGTCTATGAAAATTTGATGATGGGCGCCATTACCTGTAAGGATAAGGTCCAGATTCAAAAAAATCTTGAATTGGTTTATTCCCGCTTCCCTCGCTTGAAGGAACGCCATCGTCAGCTTGCCGGAACACTTTCAGGAGGCGAGCAGCAGATGGTGGCCATGGGAAGGGCCATTATGTCCAGTCCTAAAATGGTCCTTCTTGACGAACCCTCCATGGGCTTGTCCCCCCTGCTTGTTAAGGAAGTGTTCGACATTGTCTCCGCACTTCATGACACCGGTATTACTGTTCTTCTGGTTGAACAGAATGCGAAAATGGCCCTATCCATCTCCGATAGGGCTTATGTGCTTGAAACCGGGCACATCTCCATGGAAGGCCCTGCCAAAGACCTTCTTGAGGATGACCGTGTGCGTAAGGCTTATCTTGGAGCCTGACAGAGCAAGCGGGAATGCTCCAGCTTGGCTATAAAGCTCCGCTTATCTCATATTCATAGGAATAGCACCAAGCTCTGCAGGGGACTTACCGGAATTATGCAGTTTTCCCCTTCAGGGCTTTTCTTTTACCTGCCTGGCCCATGATGTATTCACCCCTCCGTTTTCTGCTGCGCCATCCTGTTCTGGCGTCTTTAGCAGAAGGACTTCCGATTTATCCCTGATTTCAATACCGTTTTGTTGCCTGCCTTGAGTCGGAAACAAATCCTATTATTGTATTAAATCATCCAATTATGGTTCACAATAGAATAAATGAGTAAAGAATTCAGTTCCCCGCAGGGTACGAAAAGAGTTAGAATGGAGCTACAGTGTAAAGATTGACTATTATCCGGTCACCGGGGGGATGGTATGCTGCAGAAAACAGGTATAACCTGGAGAAATTCCATTTTTACAAAGCTTATTGTGACCTTTTTGATCATCATCCTGCCAATTTACGTTTTAGGCATTCTTGTTTTTGATTGGAGCCGGAATATGATGACGAAGCAGTTATTCGGCACCATGCAGTCCTATGTCCAATTCGACCTTAATAATTTTGAAGAAGAAATAAATCATATCTGGATACAGCAGGCGGATTGCCTCTATGATGAAGACCTAAACAGCCTGGCCTATGCGGAGAGCCTTATGAGTGATTATGAGAAAACCAGTGCCGTTAACAGGCTTCAGCACCGTCTTACCTCTATTCAAAACAGCAGCGTCTTTATAAAAAACGTAAGCGCTCACATTTTACCCCTCAAGCTGACGGTAAACGCAGCGGGAACAAACAAGGTCAGCACGGAAGAAATGAACGACGATGTGTACACGCTTCTGAGTCAGCTTCCCGCCGTCTCCAGCTCCAGGATTGTAAACAGGGACGGAAGGCTCATACTGGATGCCGTTTTTCCGGCTGCCGGGGCCAGCCGCTCCCCTGTCTTCATTGTGGAGGTGGAATTGTCCCAGAACGCTTTAAGAGCGAGCCTTATCCGCTCGGACAGCCGCGTTGAAATTAAGTCCATGCTGGAAAGCTACACCCAGAATTTTGTTCTGTCCAGCGACAGCGACAAGGAAACGCTGGACCATATCCGTGAAAAAGTGAGGGAACAAGGCACAAAAAGTTCTTCCGATGCTTTTTCTTTCGACGCGGGCGGTGAGAAGTATTTGCTCATTTACGCTGTCTCGGATTTCCTTGATGCGGTTATTGCCCGCTATATACCGGTGAAGGTGGTCTTTGAGCCTCTAAAGACTTATGAGCTTTGGTACTGGTTTTTTTCTATACTTGCTGTTTTTATGATTATCTTGTATTCCTTCTCAACCTACCGCTTTTTTCAAAAGCCTCTGATAAAGCTTGTCCAATCCTTTGCAAGGGTGCAGAAGGGAGATTTCAGCATACAGATCCCCCAGAAATTCAATGATGAATTCCGGTTTCTTTACGCCTCCTTCAATGAGATGGTGAGTAATCTCAAAATACTTATCGAGCAGGTCTACCAACAGAAAATTCTGACCCAACGGGCCGAGCTCAGGCAGCTTCAGTCGCAAATCAACCCTCATTTTCTCTACAACAGCTTCTTTATTCTCCAAAGAAGGATCAGCAGGGGCGATCATGAAAATGCCGAAAGGTTTTGTGAACAGCTTGGGCTTTATTTTAAATTCATCACCCGCAACGCCTCCGACGAAGTAATCCTTCAAAAGGAGGTGGAGCATGCCAAAATTTATGCGGATCTACAGGCAGCCCGCTTTTCAAATCGGATACAGGTTCTGTTTGACAGCCTTCCGGAAGGTTTCGAAAACCGGCTGGTCCCTCGTCTGATTCTTCAGCCTATCCTTGAAAACGCCTTTGAACACGGCCTGGAAAAGAAAGAGGCGGACGGGCGCTTGTCGGTGACCATTAAGGGAAAGGGGCAGGAACTGGACATTTTTATAGAAGACAATGGCGATCAATTGGACGACTTGAACCTGACCGCCCTTCAGGAGGCTCTTATGAGTCCTGATGCACCTCTTGAAACAACAGGGCTTTTAAACATCCATAAGCGAATTCGCCTCACCTTCGGGGAGGAAAGCGGTTTATCCGTTTCCCGAGGAACTCTTGGCGGCCTCAAGGTTGCCGTTCATCTGAGGTTCAGGGATAACGAAGCTCTTCTTTTGCCATTCCATAAGGAGGCGC
The DNA here is from genome assembly GCA_023424865.1 of Bacillota bacterium. Next base: position 18,184 of record JAFADM010000017.1, read on the forward strand.
CATACCGTAAGGAGGATTAACTTTGTACAGCGTGCTTATTGTTGACGATGAACCTGAAATTGTGGACAGCTTGTTTGAATTATTATCCAGCGCTTCTCCCGGACAGTTGGATATATTGAAGGCCTACTCGGGAAGAGAAGCCCAGTGCATTCTTTCCGCGGTGAAAATAGATATTTTGCTTACCGATATCCGTATGCCCGGAATAAATGGCTTTCAGTTGTCCGAAACGGCCAAAAGCAATTGGCCCGGGTGCAGGGTTGTTTTCTTGACCGGCTACAATGAATTTGACTACGCCTATTCGGCTATAAAGAGCAACTGTGAGGATTATTTGCTGAAAACGGAAAGCAACGGCGAGATCCTTCGGACCATTGAGGAGACCGTAAAGAAAATAGAACAAAGCCTCCGGGACGAAGAGCTGCTCAACCGGGCCAAAATACAGAGCAGGGAGCTTCTGCCTCTTATGAGGGATAAATTCCTTTTGGAGCTTGCATCGGGCGGCGTACCGTCTAACAGACTGCTGAAGGACAGGTTCCTTGAGCTTGGCATTTCCCTCAATCCGGACAAGGACGTCTATCTCCTGCTGGGCAGGCCCGACGGCCTTACCGGCAACCCCGGATCCGGCCTGTATGACGCGGAATACCGTGCCGCAGTCAGGCTTGCGACGGAAGAAGCCCTTGGCCGTTATTCTCACAAGGCCCTGTTCGAGCTGGATCCAACAACCTTTTTATGCCTGATTCAGGCCGGGGAAAAGGATGAGCCGGGCCAGGCCGACACCCTTTCCATTATCAAGGGCGCTATTGAAAACATCCAGAATATCTGCCGTCAGTCTCTTTCCCTGACCGTATCCTTTGCCCTGGGCACCGATCCCGCCCCCTTGGGGACCCTTCCCGAAAAACTCCTTTCTTTAAGGAAGCTGCTGGACATCGGCGCCGGTTTGGGTCAGGAAGCCTTCTTAACGGACAGAAGCTTTTCTATGGAGCGCCTGGAAAGACTGACAAGCTACGAAAATGACGATTTAAAGAAGCATACCCTTTCAGCCCAGAAGCTGGCGTCCCTGTCATCCTATCTGGACAGGGGGCTTAGGAAGGAGTATTTTGACCTGCTGGCAGAGATAACGGACTGTCTCAGAAATCTCAAAAATAAAAATAATCATTTTGGGCTGGAGATATACTACTCCATAGCCAACTGTCTCCTTTCCTACATCAACCGCTGGCTGATTGCAGACGCCATCGCCTTTAAAATGGGCCTTTACAAGCTGACAAGGATTGACTTTCACGATTCCTGGCAGGATGCGGTTGACTATTTGCATCTCCTGTCTGAGGAAATTTTCAAGACACAAAAAAACAATTGCGAAAAAATGGCCGTGACTTCTGTTAAATTTATCAAGCAATACACCCATGAGCATCTAAAGGAGGATCTTTCCCTTTCTAGGATCGCCGAGCTGGTGTACTTTAATCCCTCCTATCTTTCAAGGCTCTTCAAGCAGGTTACCGGCATGAACTACTCCGAATATCTGATGGAGGTTCGTGTTGGGAGAGCCCGGGAGCTGCTTGCCGATACGGGAATGCTGATTCACGAGGTGGTGGAGGCGGTAGGCCTTGGTTCACCCACTTATTTCGGAAGGATCTTTAAAAAAGCAACGGGAATGACTCCCCAGGAATACCGTGACACCAGGACAAAAGGTAAAAATAAGTTGCATGAGTAAAAATAATGAGATTTTTTAAATAGTATCCACTGTTTATAATAAGGGTGAGGCCTCAAAAAACAAGAGAGTGAGAAAACAGCTCTCCACAGCATTAGGAGGAAAGAATATGATCTTATCAAAATGGAAAAGATCCGCCGCCGCTTTTCTGATTGCCGGCCTCGCCCTTTCCCTCGCCGCCTGCGGCGCAAACAATTCCTCAAACGGAGGAACGCCCTCGGCCACGTCCGGGACAAGCACCCCCTCTTCCTCCCCGGAACCAGCGGATCCCATGGGAAAATACGATCCGGGAATTGAACTTACATCCGTAAAATATACGCTTTCGGGCTGGACGTACCCTGAGGGCGACAGCGTTGAGAACAACCTCTACACCAGGGAAATTGAGTCCAGGCTGGGAATAAAGATTTCCTACGACTGGACGGTGGACACAGCCCAATATGGCAATAAACTGAACCTCAGCATCGCGTCGGGGGATATTCCGGATTTTTTTGCCACCCCTGACTCGAAAACCTTCATCAGTCTGGCTAAATCCGGACAGCTGGCTGATTTGACCGAAATCTACGAAACCTATGCCTCCGATGTGATGAAGGAGGTTACTGCGGCGTTTCCCGAAGGCATGGAATCGGCTGTCTATGACGGAAAGCTCCTGGCCCTCCCTAACTTAGGCTCCGGCATTATCGCATCGCCCCATCTTGTCTGGATAAGGGACGATTGGATGACCCAATACAATCTATCCGCCCCTGAGTCCATGGAGGACGTTGTCAACATCGCCAGAACCTTTATGGAAAACAATCCCGGGACCTATGGCATCGGCCTTGAAAAAAGCCTGTACTCCGGCGGCATCGCCAATATAACGGGATTCGCCAACGCCTACCACGCCTATCCCACGATTTGGCTGCGGGATGAAGGCAATGAAATTGTTTACGGCTCCATTCAGCCGGAGATGAAGGCGGTTCTTCAGGAATTGCAGAATCTCTATAAGGAAGGCGTCTTCAGCAAGGAATTCGGAATCAAGGATACCAACAAGGTCAACGAGGATCTTTTAAGCGGCAAGGTGGGTATCGAGTTCGGCGCCTGCTGGAACAGCTATTTCCCCTT
>JAFADM010000029.1 GCA_023424865.1 Bacillota bacterium
GGAAGAGACCATTGCTTCTCCGGAGAAATTCAGCCTTTTTATCAATGGAAGGGATGACGAGCAGCTTTCAGCCTGGGTAAATCCCTTTGGGGATGTGAATAAAAGCGACTGGTTTTACGATGCGGTGCGCTTTGCCAATTTTAACGGCCTTTTTAGCGGCATTAGCTTATCAAGCTATTCGCCGCATACTTCCGCCACCAGAGGAATGTTTGTAGCTGTGCTGGCAAGAATGTCTCATATCGCTCCGGAACTTTATACCCTGAGTCCCTTTGATGATGTAACCGGAAGGGAATGGTACGGGCCTTCCGTTATCTGGGCTTACGAGAAGGGGCTTGCCGCAGGTCTGGGAGAAAGCACCTTCGGGCCTGAAGAAGATATTACCCGGGAGCAAATGATGGTTATTCTCTATCATTTTGCTCGCTTTTATAATATTAACACTGAAACCAGAGGTGAGGTTGGGGCTTTCACGGACAGAAACACCATCTCCGGCTGGGCGACGGAGGCTATGAGCTGGTCCGTTGGCTTGGGCCTGCTTTTTGGGGATAACGACGGCAGGTTAAATCCTCAAAGCAAAGCCACCCGGGCAGAAACGTCCGCCATTCTCCAGCGTTTTGCCGAAAAAGCTGCTGCTGATTTCACCAACTGATCCTAGTGTCTTCTCACGCCACATGGATCACATGCTCTCCGGGCATTCAATTCCCAGGAGGGCCATTCCAGTACCCACAACGTTTTTTACTGCAGCACTCAATAGGAGACGGGCTTCCCGAACCGCGGCGTTTGTCTCCTTCAAAATGGGCTTTTCATGGTAAAACCGGTTGTAACCCTGGCATAAATCCAGAAGGTAACCGGAGATCATGGAGGGCTCATATTGCTCACCCGCATCCATGACAGCTTGCGGGAAACGGGACAGAAGCTTCACCACCTCAAAGGAGCCGTTGTCCGACAGGCCTTCATAATCCGGCGTGACCACATCCTCTCCCCCTGACAGGAAATCCGCTTTCTTGCCCTCGTTCCACTGGTCGGGCGCTTTTCGAAGCAAGCTGGATATACGGGCATAGGTGTACTGGATATAGCAGGAGGTTTCCCCTTCAAAATTCAGTACCTTTTCCCAAACAAACACCGAATCCTTCGTTCGCTTATTCTTTAGCGCGCTGAACTTAACCGCGCCCACTCCCACCATCCGGGCTACGTCTTCCTTATCCTCCAGTTGAGGGTTTTTATCCTCAATAATGTGAGCGGCCTTGCTCACGGCCTCCTTTAGAACCTCTTCAAGATAAATGACACTTCCCTTTCGGGTGCCCATAGATCCGGATTCCAGGCTAATGACACCATTGGCCACATGTACAAGGCTTTCTCCCCGGGCATAGCCTAAAAGCTCCGCAACCTTGAAAACCTGCCTGAAATGAAGCTCCTGATGGACCCCAACACAGTAAAGCGCCTTATGAAAGCGGTAATTTTGACTGCGATAAAGAAGGGCGGCCAAATCACGGGTAGCATAGAGCGTAGCCCCGTCCCTCCGTAATATAAGGCATGGGGGCATGGCGTATTGAGCCAAATCCACAATCCTTGCGCCCTCGCTTTCAACTAAAAGGCCCTTGTTATCCAGCTCTTCCACCACAGGCTCCATTTTATCGGTATAAAAGCTCTCCCCGTCCCAGGAATCAAAGGCAATATTCAGAAGCTCTAAAATCCTTTTAAACTCGTCAATACTGACCTTGCGGAACCACTGCCAAAGGCGCACATTCTCTTCTTTCCCATCCTCCAGCGCCTTAAAGGCGGCTCGGGCCTGATCATTGAGGCTGTCGTCCTTTTCCGCCTCCTCGTGAAAGCGGACATAAATAGCCACCAGCTCCTTAATGGGGTTTTTCTCGATTTTTTCCGGATCCCCCCACTTCTTATAAGCTGTTATAAGCTTGCCGAACTGGGTCCCCCAATCTCCCAAATGATTGATTCCTATAACCCTGTACCCAAGGAACCGGCAGATGTGGCATAAGGAGCCGCCAATCACAGTAGTGGGAAGGTGTCCCATATGAAAGGGCTTGGCAATATTGGCAGCACAAAAATCGATGACAATAGTCTTGCCTTCACCCTGCCTGGAGCGGCCATAATCCCGCCCCTGCCGGATAATTTCAGACAAAACATATTCGCCAAAGCCTTTTCTGTCTGCAAAAAAATTCACATAGCCGCCCACGGAGGCCATGCGGCTTATATAAGGCGGCAGTGCCATTTGAGCAGCGATGGCAGCAGAAATCCCCGCCGGATTTTGCCTTAATTCTCTGGCAAGAGTAAAGACCGGAAAGGAGAAATCCCCCAATTCGCTGTCCGGAGGTATTTCGATAAGCCGGTAAAGCTCATCCTCCTCCCGTCTTATGCCCATTTCCTTTAAATACCCATGCAAACACCCGGCAATTCCTGTTTTAATTGCTTTCATTCCAGTCCCTCCTCAAATATCCCTAACACGATGCAATTTAAAAAAGCATAAAAAAAACTCCGTTCTCGTAAAGAGACGGAGTTTTCCGCGGTACCACTCTGATTGACCTGTGAAAAGAATCACAGATCCGCTTTATGCCTGTATCGCAGGGCTGCGTTCCCCCTACTTAACTGTTCAGGGGAAATCTCCCCGGCTCTTTTCCCTCCTGCGTAACCCTCGGGCTTACACCCTCCCCGATTCGCTTTGGCACCAGCCAGCAAGGTACTTCTCCGGTTCATCGACTTATTCCTTATATCATTTAATCGGTTCAATACTATCACGTTGTTTTTTGGGGATTTCCCGCAGGCTAATCCCGCTGCTGCGCTTTCGTTTTAATTATTATATCTCATTGTTTGCAGATGTAAAGCATCATTTATTTTTCAGGCTCTTTTTTTCTGAAGGCATTGAGCAGCGGTACCATAACAGCGGCGACAATACCGGCTGAAAAGCCTGTGTTGTATAGGTTCATGCCGCCGTGGAGAATACCGGAGTTCAGCACCACTGACGAATTGATAAACCCGGCTACCACACCCCAGAACCATCCATAATGGCCGGCTATAGGCGCCAATGCCGTACCGAACAAAGCGGCCAGCAATATGGACGGGTCATTGACATTCCATATTTTAGTAACACCTCCAATATACACTCCCAGAAAAATGGGAAGTATATTTCTGGCGTGCTTACCGAACGCACCGAAGCCGGATACAGTAAGTATTCCGCCTATGGTAGGCCCATTAAGATTACCCCCTACAAGAAGCACATAGCCCATAGCCAGAAGGCCGTTTATGCCCATATTGACAAGAAGAGTCTCCAGACCTTCCTTCTCAAAAAATTCTCCGCCGGGATTGCCTGTAATGTTAAACAGGTTGCCAAGCCTTTTAATGGCTTTTCGGTTAATCAGAATTCCGGCTGCTGCAAAGGCAGTAAAAAGAATCCCAAGAAAGACGCCCGCGCTGAAATCATTTTCCGTACTCCACACAAGCTTGCTATAGGTGGTGTAGCCGTAGGACTTAAAAACCGAAACATAAACCGTACCCAGGATTCCAACTGAAAATCCGATATTGTACAAATTAAAGCCATTATGAATCTTAAGCACATTGGCCGACAAAGGGGTAATAATAAGACCGATGCTCACTCCTACAGCTATGCTTAAGATTATACCCAGCCACAGAGGCAGCTCCATAAAAAACAGAAGCTCCGTTACAATGGGCGCAATACTGGTTGCCAGCAACGCCACATGTATTAAATCCCTGAACGGCTCCCTTCGAAGCCTGGCATAGAGGTATACCCCTAACAGAATGGGCCAGATATTCAGGAGGTTTTTCCCGAACAGGCCAAAGCTGCCCATTAAAAAGACTGCGGCAATGGTGACGCCTGTGATGTCTACTTTAAACACAAACATGATTAAAAGGGACACCAGCATAAGCAGTCCGGCATTTACAAAGGCGGCTCCCATACCTCCTACGGCTATATAGTCGGTAATGAGAACTCCCGATTCCACCATAATGCGATATAGCCCCGCAATAATGCCGGAGGGTGAATCGGTTATAAAGCCAAATAAGACAAAGGACATTGAAATAAGCGTTAACAGGACATATCTTGCGACAAACATAGAGCCGATGGTACCGCCATCTTTTCCTAAGGCCTTGTTTGCAGCTGCCTTAATGAAAACATATCACTCTCCCAACCTTTTTTATTTTTAAAGCCCGGTTAGCCCCCAGGCAGTGAATGAAAAAGATCCATTCAATTAATCATAATCTATAACAAAGGGATGAGGCAACAACTAAAGTCTGGCGCTTTGATTCGGAATTGAAAGACGAAGGCGCTATGGAGCAGGGATTTATGCCTGCCGCTGGGTAATTCCATACCGGCTGGTCGCAAGCTGACGCTTGCTGCTCTCCTATGCTGCCCAGGCATAAACCTACTCCAGCACTCATTTTAAATTCCGGAGGAGTGCAAACCTTACGTCATGAGCCGGTATATGGCGGGATATATTCAATTATATGAGGCTGGGAAGAGATAATTTTTGAATTATTATTCATTTTCATTGTGATTGAATGATGCTTAATAGGGTTAGTATCAAAGCAAAAAGCTCGGGGGCATCGAACCCCCGAGCTTTTAGACTGTTTTGCCGCCAGTCCTTCTTATTTATGGCTTATCTTTTCGGATGGGAATACCTTCCCCCCACCGCATCGGCCTTTACTCCCCATAAACGCTGAAATCGTCAAAGCGGACATCACCAAAGCGGCTGTAGAGGCCAGCCTTTCCTTCCGTAAGGCTCCCGTCGGTCCAGGTCAGCTCCAGATTGCCGTCAACATAGAGCTCCAGCCGGTTGCCCTTAACCACTGCCTCAAAGACATACCATTGTCCCGGTACAAAGGTGAAGGCCTTGTAGGCGGTTGCGCCCCGCCTGCCGTTGACGCAGCGGGAAATTGTGAGGCTGCCGCCCTTGTAGCCCAGGAAATAAAAGTTTGAGGTATCTGCTTCTCTCACCCGGATGCCTACCTCGGGAGAGTTGGTGCTGACAAAGCTGTTCACCTTGATTTTGGTCTGAACCCGGTAGTCCGTCCAGTCCAGGCTTCCTGTCACAGCGTTATTGTCATAGGTGGTGGATGGCTTATAGACCTGGTTTCCGTCCTCCTGAACCAGGCTCCAGCTTCCTGCCGGAACCGACCATTCCGGGATTTCACCTTCAAAATCCGTGCTGTACATGGTGTTGGAGGTCAGAATGACAAAGGGGACGGAGGCCGGGGATTCATTGCCCGATTCGTCGCGGGCCGTAACGGTGTAGCTGTACTCTGTAACCGGTTGGGTGTCGGTGTCGGTATATGCGGCTTTAGTTACGTCGGCGATAAAAATGCCGTCCTTGTATACCCTGTAGCCCGCAAGCAGCCTGTCATCAGTGGAGGGTGACCAGCTAAGCTCTATGCCCCGGGCCGACTGAAAGCCTGTCAGTTCCGACGGAACAGAGGGCGCCGTGGTATCCGGAGCAAGGGTGGAAGCCGTTATCCCGGCCGGTTGGGAGAAGTTTCCCGCCAGGTCATAAGCCCTCACCTCATAGGCGTAGGCCGTAAGGGCGGAAAGTCCGCTGTCGGCATAGGCGGTGGCGGGAGTCAGTCCTATAAGGCTGCCGTCCCTGCTTACCTCATAGCCAACAACACCGATATTGTCGCCGGAAGGCTCCCACTTAAGGCTAATCCGGGTGTCGGCGTCGGACGAGGCACAAAGTCCCCCAGGCATGGTAGGAGCCTGGGTGTCGTTTCCCGTCTGGCCTGTTACCTTCACGTTATAGTTTTCCTGGGCTGCGGGAAGTGTAAGGGTAAGGCGGCCGTCGGAACCGGCAACAAGGCTTTGGATAACCCCGTCGCTTCCCTCAAGGGTATAAGAGGCCCCGGGAATAAGGCCCGACAAAACGACCTGCACGGTTTCAGCTTCGGAATCCAGGGGAAGGCCCGCCCACAGGGTAAAACCGTCATCCTCCTTCTGATAACGGACATTGACCGCCTGGGAAAAATCCATCCGGAGATTGGCCAGGGAGAGATAATCGGCCCGGATAGCCATGGCGGTATCCGTCTCATTTTGCCTTACCGTATAGGTGAGGCTTTGGGCGAAGGCCAGCGCCTTCTCCGTGGACAGTGTTCCGGTACCCGCGGGATTGCTGCTGAAGGCGATTATGTCCGTCACATCCCCCTCACGGCTTACCGTAAGCTTGGTGCCTTCCTCATCGGTAATGGCCTGGGGCTTGGCAGGAAGGGTCTCACCGTTAAGCTGAGGGAAAAAGACCCCGAGAAAGCCGGTTTTTTCCACGGCTGAGGAAGGCACCACCTTCAGGGTCGTGCCCATGGAGCTTTTATTGGCCGCCCCCAGGGTTGCCGTCATGCCGTCGGTATCCAGCATATAAAGAGCCATGCTGTCCGTATCCTGGGTAATGACATAGCCGTCCTCCAGGCTTCCCGTCCAGGTGCCGTTGTTGTGGAACAGGAACTGGAAGCTTCTTGTTCCCGCAGAGGATTCCAGGGTGTCGTGGACCACCACATAGCGGCCGTCCACAAGAAGAATATCCCTGTCCATCCGGCTCATATTGTCATAGGCCTTGCTTATATCTCCGGTGGCCAGGCTGTAGTCGGGGCTTCCGAAGAATTCGCTGATCCGCGCCTCGTCCCGCATGTTGGCAAAGGGCTGGAACCAGGCGTCGGTCCTCTCCCCATGCTGGCCCTTGCCGTCTATGAGAAGGGTATTATGGTCCCTGGTTTGACGGTCCACCTTGTCGTAGGGAGGGAAGGAGCCCCAGCGCTTGCCGCCGAACTCGATATAGAAATTGCCCGCTTCAGGCCTGTCATGAGCCACATTGACATAGGTGCCGTTGGGGCTCACATGATCCCGCCAGGCATTGAGGGTATCTCCGCCGGGAGGTCCGCTTTTGAAGGAAACGCTGATATCGTCAGCCTCCCACCCGGTGCGCATATTAACATATTCCAAATCCTCAAAATACTTCCATTCCGGAAGATAGGTATCCTCGGCTTCCAGAGTATCATCATAGAAGAGGAAGGTCCATGCGGGCCAGGTAAAGGAGCCTGAGCTCACAGCGTAGGCCTTTTCCGCCATGCTTTGGAGCTGGGCGTCCCTGTAGACGGACGCAATTTTGAAGAGGTAATGGTTGAAGTAGTACAGTGTATTGGAATCGTCGCCATAGGGCGCAAGACGGGTAAGACCCGGTCCGTACAGGTACTGCTTGAAGGTTCCGATATTTCGAAGGGTCTCGTTCCAAAGGCCAATGCCCGTCACGGATTCATATAGAGCCACGGTGCGTATGACATGCTCATTGCCGTAGGACATGTACTGGGGCCCTTCATGCTGTGAGCCGTCGGGGGCCAGCTGCTCCAGAAGGGTCTGAAGCTCCTGCTCGGCAAAGGTATACATGGTGGCTATTTCCGAATCGTTCAAATCCCCAAGGATGGCTGAGACGCCCACAAGCAGGCCCTCAATGCGGAACTGGCGGTGATTGTTCTGATAGTCGCTCTTCCAGTAGCCCAGTGAACCGGAGAGATTGGTGGAAAACTGGGTGTAAAGCTTTTTAGCCTGCACCTTAAGCTTATTGGCAATCTGGCTTCGCTCCTGGGGAGTGAACGCGTCATGGGCCCAATCGTAGGCATAGCCCACGCCGATAAGGCCGCAGGCGTTGCCCATGGATCCGCCCTCCTCCCCGCACCACTCGGGCCGTTGGATAAGGTCGAGCACATAATTGCGTATTTTTTCACGATAGGCTTCCTCACCCGTCACCTTATAGGCCATAGCCAGAGTGGGGAGCCGCCAGGAGACATACTCCCAGTTAAAATCCGTTCCGGCGTTGGAAGCAAACCAGTTGACGGTCTGCGGGGAATTGTTGGACAGGGTCAGAAGATTTGTGTACATATCCCCGTAATCCGGGTCGGTCTTTCGCCGCTCCAGCTCCTCCTGCATCTCCTCCGTAATCAAAAGCCGGGGATGCACGCCGATAAGATCCGAATTGAAGGAGGTGCTGTTGGTAACAGGCGAGGTGGTAAAGGCAGCCGGAGTGCTGATATCCGACAGGTTGCCATAAGCGTCAATGGCCTGAACGGCATAGGCATAGGTTGTGGCGGGCGCCGTTGAGGCATCCTTGCAGGTGGTCTGGGAAACGACGGTGAGCTCCTCCCCGTCCCGGAAAACCCTGTAGCCCGCCACAAGGTCATTGTCCTGTGAGGGATCCCAGCTTAAGTCCACAAGACCCGGCGTATTCTCGGAGGCCGTAAGATTCGAGGGTACGGTGGGTGGCTGTGTATCCCCGGGAGCCGGTGCCGCCCGGGCTGTAAAAACGTCATAGCTGATATCGCCGAAGGCGCTGATTAATCCCGCTTTTCCCGTGTCCAGGGACAGATCCACGGCTGCAAGCTCCTCTGTTCCGTTGAGATAAAGCTTGAGATAAGCGTGATCCACAACCGCCGTGAGGGTATACCACTGAT
>JAFADM010000181.1 GCA_023424865.1 Bacillota bacterium
TCCTTAAGAGCCAGCTTTTCCACCACATCCTGATAGATTTTTATTAAGGGCAGCCCGGTTTTCTTGGCCAGAACCTTTAAGCTTTCATACTCAGGCGCGGCTTTTTCAATGCCTTCATAGGTGCAAACCTTTACCCCTGCCTCACCATAGGGTAATTGAACCGTTTTTATTGTCCTGTCCATAACAACCCGTTGGGCTTCATATTTACGTATGCCAATGGTTGTTGTTTCAGCGAGAATCCGTTTTTCCAGAGCTTTGACGCTCTCATTTCTTGAAAGCACCGAAAGCTTGATGGCAGGCCTGTTTTTCTTCATGAAAATAGGTGTATAGAAAACATCCAGCGCCCCTTCCTCCAGCAAACGCTCCATAACATAACCGGCAATTTCACCGGTCATATCGTCAATATTAGCTTCCAGCACCATAATCCGGTCCGGAGCCTCCGCCAAAGGCATCCTTTCCGCCACTGTTTCTGCCGCTGGAGAGAAAGACGGACGAGCGGAAGCCGAGGTCCCTTCACCTAAAAGAAGCCGGAGGACATTGGGCATTTCAAAATCCTTTTTACCTGTGCCAAAAGCCGTTTTCTTCAAGACCATGGGAGGCAGGCTTCCGAATTCGTCGGCAAGCTCCGCCGCAATAGCTGCGCCGGTAGGGGTGACAAGCTCTCCCCTAACTCCGCTGGAATAAACCAGAGCCCCCCTGTTTGCCAGTATCTCGGCAGTTGCAGGAGCCGGTACGGGTAAAACGCCATGCCTGCATTTAACGGTTCCGCTCCCGGTATTCATGGGTGAAACCACCACCCTATCGGGCTTTATGGCGTCCACGCAAATGGCAACTCCCACAATATCCACGATGGAGTCCACCGCTCCCACCTCATGAAAATGCACCTCGTCAGGGGTAACTCCGTGGACCTTGGCCTCTGCCTCCGCCACACGCCGGAAAATACGCAGCGCCAGATCCTTTACCTCGTCCTTAAGGGAGCTTCCCTTTATAAGGCTTCGGATTTCCTGCCAATTGGAATGGGCATGAGCATCAGATTCGCTATGGCTATGGCTATGGTCATGAGCATGGCTGTGGGCTTCGGCGTGTTGGTGGCTATGGTCGTGAGGATGGACGTGGTTAGGATCGTGGTCAACACCGTGGTTGTGCTCATGACCGTGAGCGTGGTCGTGGTCGTGGTTGTGGTCGTGGTCGTGAGCGTGGTTGTGGTCGTGCTCATGACCGTGGGCGTGGTTGTGGTTGTGCTCATGACCGTGGTCGTGGGCGTGGTCGTGATCTTGATCCTGTGAATGACCATGATTATGACCATGATCAGGGTCATGGTGGTCATGCGACGGCTCATCTTCTGTGAGAATGACATCAAAGTCCGTTCCCGCAATGCCCTTCATGGCCTTGGGCTTGATAACAAGATTATAGCCTGATACGCCAAGCTTTTTAAGCTCCCTTGTCAGATACTCCGGATCCACACCCAGATCCAGAAAAGCACCAATGGTCATATCTCCGCTTATACCGGAGGCGCAGTCCATATAGATAATTTTCATGCGGGGTCCTCCTCACACAGCTTATTGATTCGGTTGGCAAGACAGGCTGCTCCAAAGCCGTTATCAATATTCATAACGGCAAGACCGGAAGCGCAGCTGTTAAGCATGCCCAGGAGCGCGGAGAGGCCTCCGAAATTCGCTCCATAACCCACACTGGTAGGAACGGCAATGACCGGCTTATCCACAAGCCCTCCCACGACGCTGGGAAGAGCCCCTTCCATTCCGGCCACAACGATAATAACATTGGCCCTTTGAAGCTCCTCTACTTTAGAAAGCAACCGGTGTATACCCGCTACCCCCACATCATAAAGCCGCTCTACCCGGTTGCCCAGTATCTCGCTGGTTATGGCAGCTTCTTCGGCCACGGGCACATCGGCTGTACCGGCAGTAACCACCAGGATGTTTTTTCTGCTTGTTCCGAAGGGTTTTCGTCTTACAAGAACAATGCGCGCCGCCTCAAAATACTCGGCATCAGGAGCCACCTCCCGGATAGCCTCATAGGCCTTTAGATCCGCACGTGATCCCATAATGTTTCCGGTGCTTTTGACAAGCATATCCGAAACAATTCCCTTAAGATGCTCCAAACGCTTTCCGGGACAGTAAATTACCTCGGGGAAACCGTTTCGCAGGGCACGCTGATAGTCTATCCTCGCATAACCAATGTCATTGGCAGCAAGTCCCTTTAACTGGCCAAGGGCTTCATCCGGATTAACGGCGCCTTTTGCCACTTCATCCAGAATCGCCTTGATATCGCTTAATTCCATAAATAATTGTCACTATTGCTCCCCCAACCGAGAGAACAACTCCTTATCCGTTTAATGTGAACACACATCAGTAGCCATATACGGCTTGTTACCCTTATATTATCCCGTTAGGAGCCAATTGCGTCAAGAGGCAGGGGTGTATGAACCCACCTGCCGGTGAAAACCCTACACAGGCTTGATCAATTAGAAAATAATCATTAAAATAGGTGCGCTTGGATAAGAAACTAAATTTATATTGTTATAAAAAATGAACCTTATGAAGTCCCATGACTATTTACAAACGAATGGGATTTGAAAGGAGGGCGATGATGGAATTATTGCGCGCAATAAAGCTTAATGAAACAATCCAACAGGATGAGTTTACGGCTGTAATGAATGAGTATGGCACTTCGGTCTACAGGTTTTGTCGAAGCCTTACATTTTCCAGAGAGGATGCGGACGACTTATTTCAAGAAACCTTTTTAAAAGTGTTTGAGCAAAAATCAAAAGGGAAACTCGAAGACAATCCACAAAGCTTCCTCTTTTCCACTTCGTTATATATCTGGAAAGGCTGGAAACGCAAGCATGCACGCCGCAAAAGGCTGGCACCCGTTGATCCGCTGGATGAAAATATCCCGAGTAACGTTGAAATGGAAGATATTTTTATAGCACAGGAAGAAATTCACAGTATCCGCAAAGCCGTTGAAGCCTTACCTGATAAATTTAAAATCCCAATCATTTTGTACTATACCGTAGAAATGAGTGTGTCCGATATAGCGTCAACCTTAAAACTCCCTGCGGGTACGGTGAAAAGCAGGTTATTCAAAGCGCGAAAGCTGATTGAGAAAGGATTGGTGCAGCATGAAAAGGAATAATGACAAGCTGGATGGTTTACTCAGAAACGCTTTGAGAAGTACGGAAATACCGAACAATGAGTTAATACAGAAAATTGAACGCAAGCTAATGAAGGAGGAAGACGTGTTGATTAAATCAAACAGGAAATTTTCATTCAGTTCAGCCCGTATAGCCGTTATTGCCGCCGTGGCCATCCTGTCCCTGTCCCTGGTTGGATTTACCTATGGCAACCGGATTATACAGATGCTGGGGGGCGGTCGGTTTGTGGAAGGCAGAGACAGCCACGGAAATTATTTTGCAACCATGGATTCAGGCTTTGAGCATGAGCCGGTGGAAGTTCGGGACGGACAGATATACTTTGTTTTAGATGGTTCTAATACAAACATTACAGAGCAATGCTCGGAAGAATCCTACTATCAGTATGAAACGGTAGACAATAATGGCTTCCGTCATGTTCTCCTTATTGGCGGGACTACGGATAATGTGGGAATGGCAGAGTACCTATGGGATCAAAGCGGCGAACTCAGAGGCAGCAGCGCAACCTATAAGGGCGAAACGCCTGCATGGCTAATCTCCGCTCAAAAGGCGCTGAAGGCAGATAGTGTAAATTCCTTCTTTGGGTCACCCTAACAAGCTTAATCCGTGAGACTGGACCTGAAGGGGAGCTGTCCGAGGGACGAAACGACTCTCAAGGCTTATTTACAGCTCCCCTTTAGGCATTCTTAGCATGGCCCATTGCCGGGCGACTGCATTCGGCAAAAGACAGGTCTCTTTAATGCAAAATCCATAGTGTTCATATACAGCCACATTTTTCTTTTTGTGTGTCTCAAGATAGCACGGATAATTATGAGCGTCAAAATATTTAAATGAGGGCTTCAGCAATTGGCTTGTCCAAAAGCAAGATGCCATCAAGTAGCTACCACCTGGTATCAAATCTGTGATATCATCATAACAAATAGAATTTAAGGTGTAAATAAACTGCTCAGTATTCTTAAAGCAAGCGCTTTACAGTAAATACTTTTACAGTAATTATTTTTATAGTAAATACTTTTATAGTAATTATTTTTACAGCAAATACTTTTCAGCCTTTACACCTCGAATAGGCTATGATAGGCTTTTGATACCAAGTGGTATCAAAAGCCTTGAAAACCCCGCCGCAAGGAGGTACACATGCCTAAAAAGACCTTTTTAAACCTGTCAGATGATCAGCAGAAAAAAATTATTGGGATTGCATTAAAGGAGTTCTCCGACCATGATTACGAATCGGCCTCAATGAACAGCATCATTAAGTCCAGCGATGTCACCAAAGGCGGCTTTTACAGATATTTTGAAAGCAAAAGGGAGCTTTATGATTTCCTCATTGAACATGCTTCAGAAAAAAAGCTTGCCTTTATGAAGAATTCTGTTATTCCGGATAACGGCGATTTTTTCGAACAATTAAGAAGCATGATTTATTCTTATTTATTTTTCGACCTGACCTTTCCCGATTTCGGGAAATTTCTTTTAAAGGCGGCCACGCATTCAAATGAGGCAGAAGCTTTTTTAAAGGAAGCCATTAGCCGAGCCTTAAAAAATGGCCTGCTGAACAGTGAATTTGACAGGGATTTTATTTATTGCTGCACCACTAAGGTAATGGAAGCGGTTCAGGACTATATATGTGTGACTTCTGGAACAGACCGCGAAAAACTGATTTTCCTGGAACCAACGGCGGATATAAGCAACGATAAGGAATTGGAGAATATCTTCAACAAAGCCATTGCATTTTTGAGACATGGATTTGGAATAAAGCAGTAAAATGCAAGTAAAGGTGGGAAGACCATGGGAATTTTAGCGATTAACGCGAGTTTCCGAGGCGACAACGGATATACGAGCTTCCTAATCGAGAAGCTTTTTGAAGGAGCCCTCGAAGCGGGAGTTGCCTGCGAGAAGCTTAATTTGAATCCTTTGAAAATTAATCACTGCGTCGACTGCCAGGCTTGCCAGACTGAAAACCATCGTTTGAAATGTATCCATAAGGACGATGCGGAAATGGTTTTTTCAAAAATGAAAGCTTCGGACATTATCGTATTCGCCACTCCCATTTATGTACTGGATATGTCAAGCTTGCTTAAAACCTTGCTGGAACGTTTATATTTCACCTGTGAAATGAACGGGTTTAAAATTACAAAGAGCGGCCTTCCGTTCCATGATATTGATCCTGACATTTGCTCAAAACGCTTCGTTTACCTGATAACCTGTGATAATGCGTCAAAGGAAACGACACGAACGGCAGAAACCTTTTTTAAAGAATATGCGAAATTTATGGATGCAGAAAATGTCGGAGCTTTAGTCCGCAGGACAGGGGCACTGGTGGGACACGGAAAGGACAGGAGCAGAGAAGAAACTTTTCCGGCCATATTTGACATCCATGATGCTTATAAGCAGGCGGGCCGTGAGCTTGCCGCTTATGGCAAAATACTACCGTCCACACAAAATCGGGCAAATAAAGCCATAATAAGCGTCCCGCCGTTTTTCAGACATCTCGTTAAAGTAAATTTTGTAAAAAAAAGAATCGAAGAAATAAGCAAAATGACAATGAGTACAGTCAAAAAGAGATGACACGGTCATCCGTGCCAATTGCAAAAAGGCAGCCCTCTCCGCCAAAGCGGAGCCGGCTGCCCTTCGTCCATGTTAACTGTTTTAAACTAAAGAAATCTCCCCTGATTTATTTAGTTGGTATAGCTTGAAATAAAATTGTCCAGTTCCTCTTGGGGCAGATAGCCCCTCGCTGGAGTATAGAGCACACCTTCCACCTCTACGGCAAGCTTTCCGTCTCCTATATCATAGAATCGGAGGGCTTTACTGTCCTCAGCGGACTGGCCCAGCTCTACCGTCAGATAGAGGGAACTGCTGTCGGCACCTACATCCGTTTTCTCCATCCGGTAATAGGACATCATGTCAAAGAAGGGTTCACGAGACCATTGAGGCTCACTGCAAAGGATGCTGACAGAGGAGTCAGGATTGTACAGCTTCATATAATTCACGCTGCCCTCCTCCACTCCTGCCACTTCCTCCAGGGTTGGCACCTGAGGCTTCTGCCCGTTAAGCTTAGCAAAGGCCTGGGAAAGCTCAGAAGATATTTTCATATACCCGCCGAAGATACTAACATAATTAGAGTCAGGATAGACCTGCATATGGAGTATAGCCCCATCCTCCATCACCAGGTTTACCGGAACCCTGGGGCCTTCGGTAGGAGATTCCTTACCTGTTGCCGCAAGGTCCACGACCTGCAGCCCGGGAAGCTCCTTTTCAAGAAGCTCCAGAAGCGCCTTATCTCCCCAGGTTCCCAGCCAGGAGGCATCCTCCTCGCTTCTTAGCTCTACTGCCTTGATCGTCGGATTCTCGGACAGCATCGTCATAATCTGGGATACTGTCAGGGCTTCCTTCTCTA
>JAFADM010000265.1 GCA_023424865.1 Bacillota bacterium
TTTGCGGTACGGGTGGACGCCCTTAAGGGCCGCCTGTACCGGACGGCCTATATGTTTCTTGGAAGTGAAGCCAAAGCACTGGATGCGGTGGATGAGGCGGTTTACCAGGGCCTGAAGGCATTAGGGCACCTTCGGGAGCCCCAGTTCTTTGATACCTGGATGACCCGAATTCTCATCAATGAATGCAAGAAAGAACAACGCCGCAGAAAACGTGAGCTTCCGGAGGAGTATCTTCCGGAGGGAGGGGTACAGGACTATGACTCGCTTCCCCTTAAGGAAGCTGTCAGACGGCTTCCCCAGGAATACCGGGATGTGGTTGTCCTCCGGTTTTTCGGAGGCTTTACCCTATTGGAAACGGCCGGCAGCCTTGGAATTCCCCAGGGAACGGCCGCTTCACGCCAACGAAGGGCGTTGGCCCTTTTAAAGCTTGAATTGTCGGAGGAGGATGAAGCATGAACCGTTTGGACGAATACCGTAAAATTACCGCCGAGCTGGATAATCTGCCTCCCGCTCTGGATTACACCATGACACGGGCACAAGCCCGCATAAAGAAGAATAAGTTTATTAAAAGATGGGCGGCAGTACCTGCCGGAATAGGTATTTTCTTCGGAATATTTGTGATGATGGTTAATCTGTCCATGACCTTTGCCCTGGCCTGCGGGCAGATTCCCCTTCTTCGCGAGCTGACGGCGGCGGTGGCTTTTTCGCCTTCGCTGGCGGCAGCGGTAAAAAACCAGTATGTGCAGCCCATTAATCAGGAGAAAATTCAGGACGGCATAAAGTTCCGGGTTGAGTATGTGATAGTGGATCAAAAGCAAATTAATTTCTTTTATACCATGACGGGGCCGGAAGACGTCACTCTGGATGTGGACTTTGAAATAGGCAGCAGGAAGGGGGAGAAGCTGGAGGGTTATACTCTCCATTACGGTGATTACGGCGCTTCTTCTGACGAGTTTGGCAAGCTGACGGTGGATTTTGTTGAAGGTGATGTGCCGGAAGGGCTGTATCTGACGTGCAGGGTTTATGAGAGGCGAAACGGCTTTCCGTCAGAGGAAAAGCCCCAGTACCTGTCGGTGTTTGTTTTTGGCGTTTCCTTTGATCCCAGTCTCACTCAGAAGGGGGAGATACTCAGGCCCAACCTTTCTTTTACTCTGGATGGGCAGACGTTTACCGTTTCATCCTTTGAAATTTATCCTACCCAAATACGGGTAGAGCTCCAGGATGACCCGAAAAATACGGCCTGGATCAAGGATGTGGAGTGTTATATTGAGGATGAAAAGGGCAACCGCTTTGAGACGGTGGGCAACGGCCTTTCCTCCACCAGCGCAGCAGACTCGCCCAAGATGACAGCCTTTTATATGGAGAGCCCCTTTTTCTATGACAGTAAGGAGCTTACCCTTCATGTTACCGGTGCAACCTGGCTGGATAAGGACAAGGAACGGGTGCGAGTGAGCCTTAAGGACAAAACCGCCGACTTTCTGCCGGAGGGGATTGTTTTTGAAAAGGCGGAGCCTGTAAACACCGGATGGGAGTTGACCTTTACCGGAGAAAAGCCCAAGGATGAGGGGGTTCCCCAAATCATCGGCCAAACCTACTACGACCTGAACGGAAAGGATGCTTTTTTTGAGGGCTGGTCGGTGGATACCTACCTCCAGCCTGTGGGAGAGGACGGGCAAGTAATGGAGGGCTACAGTCAGAGGGTTACCCTCAAGGATTACTCCTATGATACTGTGTATTTAACCCTTTCCTATTCCCGCACCATTAAATTAGGTGAACCCCTGGCGTTGAAAATAAAATAAACTTAGAAAGCCATAAGAAGCCTTATGCGGGAGTGCTGCCGAGAAGAAACAGCCTGCGTTACTCTTCATTCTCCCAACTGTAACGGGAAGAAAAAGCAAGCACGTATCAGGAGCCCCGGGTTTATTGACCCTGGGGCTTTCTTTGTGCTATAGTGTTATCAGGCTGGAAGCCTTTATTTGTATACACTTGGGTTTCTGACTTGGCCTTATATTCTATTGCGGTAGTGCACGATTCGGAAAATTGCGCATAGGTCAATATAGATTATCAGTTCCGGGAGGCCCGTATGTATAAGCTTCTTATTGTTGACGACGAAGAAACCATTCGTGAGGGTTTGCGTGATATTGTCGACTGGAAATCCATGGGGTTTGAGGTAACAGAAACACTGGAGGACGGACGCCAGGCCATGGATTATATCGCCCGGCAGCCGGTGGATGTCATTCTGACAGACATTAAAATGACCTTTGTTTCCGGTCTTGATCTTGCAAACCATGTTAAATTAAATTTTCCCCATATCAAGGTTGCCGTCATAAGCGGCTATCAGGAATTTGAGCTGGCCCGTCAGGCCATGAGCTGCAATGTTAAGCATTATCTTTTAAAGCCCACCCGGCTGGATGAGCTAAAGAGGGTTTTTCTTGAGCTTCGCTCCGAGCTGGATCAGGAACGGCTTGAAACAGAGCGGCTTGAAAAGAAGGATGCGGAGCATAACAGGCTAAAGTTCATGCTTCGAGAGCAGTTCTTTACGGATCTCATCATGGGCGCCATACCTGATAAGCGTGAGGTGGATCGACGGCTTAAAGCCGTGGGACTTACCCTGGACCCCTCCAATTGTAAAATCTGCGTGGTTAACCTCTACCTGTCCTACAGCGGCAATAAGCTTCCGGAGGACCTGGAGGACGACAGCGGCAGCCTTTACGAAGCCCTTCGTAAATATGCCACCTCTGTTGAAAAGAACTTTTATTGCTTCACTAATTTCGATTCCTTCCGTAATGTGAAGCTTCTTGCTGTCGCGCCCGAGGCTACAGAGGACGAAGCCCTGACTTCCCGGGTGACAGCCTTTATTGACAGGGTTGCCGAAAAGGTCAAAGCCGTTATCGGTGTTACTGTTAATGCCCGGATGGAGCGTATTTACACCTCCATGTATGCCATGAGCGTAAGCTTCAGCCCAAAATCCGGTCCGGTGCAAGCCGGAGAGGAGAGGCTGGAGGAGGTTTTAAATCGGGGGGACTATTCCCATCTGGCCCGTCAGCAAAAGCTGCTGCTCTCCTATCTTAAATCCCAGGACAGTAAAATGGCTCAGAATGTCTATGAAAACATGCTCAAGGAGCTGTCTCTCATGGATTTAAAGGTCATCCGCAATTGGATGCTCTCCCTTTTTGCCGCCATTTCAGAGGAATTAACCGAGTCGGGAATGAACATTACGGAGGGACTTTATGAACGGGACGAGCTTATGTCGGCACAAAGCCTGGAGCAGGCTGAAAATCTGGGTGTGAGCCTCATTCAGAAAATTGGGCGGCATGTGGAAAGCAACTGGCGGTTTTCGGAAAAGGTAGTCATTAAAAAGGCTAAAGATTACATAAATGGGAATTATTTTAAGGATATTGGTTTAGAAGAGGTTGCCGATTCGGTTTACCTAAGCTCCATTTATTTCAGCAGGCTTTTTAAAAAGCAGACTCATGAAAATTTTGTTGCTTATCTTTTGAAGGTTCGAATGAACAAGGCCATTGAGCTTTTGGACGATCCCAGGCTGAAAATCTACGAAATCAGCGGCCGGGTGGGGTATAAAAACACCAAATATTTTTATAAGCTTTTTAAGGAATATACGGGATTTACCCCTGCCGAATACAGAGAAAAGGCCCTTAAAGGCCCTGCTCCCCGGAAAGAGAGCCTCCCATGAAAAACAACAAGGGGGCTTTATGGCATTACATCAAGAACTACAAATTCAACAGCATTTTTATTAAGAATTTTTCTTTTATCATACTGACCACCCTTATCCCGCTTATCATTATTGGTTTCTCCATGTACAACTATTACGGGAACAATTTGCGAAATGAAATCAAGGCTGCCAAGCTTAATGCCCTGAGCCAGGTAAAAAACGTGGTGGATAAAACCTTCATGGAGTCCGACACCTTATCCTCCTGGATGCTGTCAGATTCGGATATCCGGATTCTTTTGGCTTACGAAAATGTTAATGTGAGGGATTACAGCACCTATCAGAAGTTCAAGGATTTATTCCGTGTGCTTGGGGTAATCCCTGCTACCAATGATTTTATTGATTCCATTTATATTTATCTACAAAACAGTGATTACGTTCTTTCTACCCGGGGTGACAGCATGACCTTTGGGGAGTTTCCCGATCAAAGCTGGCGCTCGGTTTATTATGACCGGAAGGATAAGGAAAGCTACTGGGTTATCTCCCGGCGGGTAAAAAGGGCCTTCTCAAATGAATACAACTACTACCTTTCCACCTACAGAACCATGAACCAGGCGGGGGAGGAAGGGGTAGTGGTTGTGAATATCGATATGAACAAGCTAAAAAAGATCATTGACGGCGTGGAGGTAGGAAAGGAACGGGATCTATACATTCTGGACGGTGAAGGGGTTATCCATTACAATGCCGATATGACTCTGGTAGGAAAGAATGCGGGCGAAATCAGCAGGCTTAAATCACTGGATTTGGACAAGCAGGGGAGCTTTCTCTTTGAGGATGAGGACGGGCAGGAGCAGGTGATATCCATCCATGATTCAGACTATAATTATTGGAAATATGTCTATGTTGAGCCTGTAGGACAGGCGCTGCGGGAAAGCGGGCCCTTTTACCGAATCATGGTGGTTCCCGTGCTTATGTGCCTTGTTATAGGCCTTATAGTAACCTTTTTAATATCACTGAAGGTTTTTCAGCCCATCAAGGACATGGTAAGCCTCCTTGACAATCCCGGAGAATGGAAGGGCCTTATCAATATCGGAGACGACAAGCATTTCAATGAATTCAAATATGTTGCCGGAAGTATTCTGAAATCCCTGGACAGGACGAAGCAGGCCGAGGACATTTTAGCCGAGCGTATGGAGCTTTTAAGAAAAGCCCAGGGAGTGGCCCTTCAGTCCCAGATTAATCCCCATTTCCTTTACAATACTCTGGAGACCATTAACTGGAAGGCCATGCAGCTGACTAAAAGTGAAAATGATGTGTCCAATATGATAACCGCTCTGTCCCAGCTTCTGCGTATCAGCCTGGAAACGGAAAACAATCTGGTTTCCATTGCAACGGAGATTGAGCACGCCAAGCTTTATCTCCATATACAGAGCATGCGCTACAGGGATAAAATCCAGGTGGTGTGGGATATGGAGGAGGCTCTTTTAGACTGTAAAATAGTGAAGCTTACCTTCCAGCCGTTAATGGAAAATGCCATTTATCATGGGATTAAGCCCAAGCTGGGAAAGGGCATTATTGCGGTTACAGGGAGAATTGAAGGGGACTGCATTCGAATTGAGATTATGGATGACGGCGAGGGCATGACCCCGGAGGCTGTGGAAAAATTGAATCTCTCCATGCACGAAAACTATATTCAGGGAGATACCCATATTGGCATGCGCAATGTCAATCAGCGGCTCAAGCTCTTCTTTGGGGAAGAATATGGACTTTCAGTTACCAGCAGGTATAAAAAATGCACCATGATTGGCATTATTATTCCCGTTCTTTAATTTGTACCGTAAAAGGCGAAGGCACTTGTAATTATGAAATAACAGGATTCTTAGCTATAATGTAAAAAACCGCTTTTAGTAAGCGGTTTTTTACATATGAGTCTATTTTTTGACTAATGCACCATTTTTTAAACCCTTAGGAATATGTCATAGGATTATGATTCTAGAAAAAATAGACAAAAAGGCATAAAATTGAACCTGTGCTTGTGGGAAATCAATAAAAATTAGCCTAAAAACAAGTTTATAATTTATACAAAATAGCAAAAAACACGGATTTACTGTTATAGCCAGGGGGCCTATAATTATAGCATTCCGAATCGTGCGTCAAATTCATTTGTCAATTACCCAATATCAAAAACCCGTGATCGTATCAGAATTAAACAAATCATAGCAGGAGTTGAGTAGAGTGGAACTAAAGCAAAGTCAACGTGCCTACCCTTATTCTTTCACGGCCAAAAAGTCGTCATTTTCCTCTTATTTCAAAAGAAATATAGGATTATACGCCTTTTTGCTCCCAGGATTTATCTACCTTTTTATATTTAATTATATTCCCATGTACGGTATTGTCATTGCCTTTCAGGACTTTAATGTGGTTAAGGGAATTTTCGCAAGCGATTGGATAGGCTGGGAGAATTTCAGATACCTTTTTCATTCCAGGGATTTTCTTGAGATTTTTAAAAACTCGGTCTTTTTAAGCCTGCTTCGTATTATCTGGGGTTTCCCGGCTCCCATTATCCTTGCAGTGATGCTGAACGAAGCTAAAAACAGAGTTTTCAAAAAGAGCGTACAAACAATCGTTTATCTGCCTCACTTCATTTCCTGGGTTGCTCTGGCAGGCATGGTTTCCATGTTCCTTGCGCCCTCCGGAGGACTTCTCAATAATCTTATTGAAATGCTGGGGGGACAGGCCATACCCTTTTTGACCAAGCCGGAATATTTCAGAACCATTTTAATCTGTACGGAAATATTCAAGGAAGTGGGCTGGGGAACCATCATTTACCTTGCGGCTATGACAGGCATTGATCCTGAGATTTATGAGGCAGCGGTTATTGACGGGGCTACCCGTATACAGCGTATTTTCTACATAACCCTGCCCGGTATCGCCTCAACCATAGTGGTGCTTCTGGTGCTCCGCATGGGCAGCGTTTTGAGAAATGGGTTCGAGCAGGTGTTTTTGCTCCAGAACCCTCTGGTATACTCCGTTTCCGATATCTTTGAAACCTATACCTACCGGGTGGGCTTAATTGAGGGCCGGTACAGCTACTCGGCTGCGGTAGGCATGTTCCAGTCGGTGGTGGGCTTTATTATGATAAGCATCACAAACTGGCTCTCCCGCAGAGTAAACGAAAACAGCCTGTACTGAGGAAGGAGTATTCAACATGAAAATAAAACGGGACGGAACGGTTTTTGATGCCGTAAATGTCATTCTTTTAAC
>JAFADM010000308.1 GCA_023424865.1 Bacillota bacterium
GTTATTCTTTTGGATAAGGGTGTCAAATCCAATACCATACCGGCTCTGTTTTGCAGGGAAGAGGATGTGGAAGGCTCTCATGCCGCCAGCGCAGGACAAATAGATGATAACCGGCTGTTTTACATTATGAGCCGCGGCTTTTCCGAAAAGGAAGCCAAACGTCTTATTGTGGAAGCCTCTTTGAGCACCGTTCTTGACGGACTGCCTGTGAACGAACTTAAAAAGACGGTGGAGACAGAGTTGAAAAGGAGGCTGGAGCTTTGATGAGCCGCTTGAATGTTGGGGAAATACGCAAGGATTTCCCGTTGCTTCATAAAAAAATAAATAATAAGTCCATAATCTATCTGGACAGTGCTGCAACCTCCCAAAAGCCTGCCGCTGTCATTGACGCCATGAAGGCTTTTGCTGAAAACCAGTATGGCAGCATACACCGGGGCGTTTACGCTTTAAGTGTTGAAGCCACTGCCCGGTACGACAGGGCAAGGGAGTCGGTACGCCGCTTCTTGAAGGCCGGAAGCACTCAGGAGATCCTTTTTACCCGAAATGCTTCCGAAGCTCTCAATCTGGTAAGCTACTCCCATGGCATGACCTTTGTTAAGCCCGGCGATGAGATTGTCCTGGCCATTTCAGAGCACCACAGCAATCTGGTGCCCTGGCAGAGGGTAGCAAAGACCAAAGGCGCCCGCCTGGTGTACCTGTACACCGACAGTGAAGGCCGTATTTCTGAAAAGGAATACAGGGAGAAAATTACGGATAAAACCCGGATCGTTGCCATTGCCCAGGTATCCAACGCACTTGGCGTTTGCCACGATCTTGGCGCAATTATACCCTATGCCCATGAAAAAGGGGCTGTGGTTGTGGTGGACGGCTCCCAGGGGGCTCCCCATATGCCGGTGGATGTCAGAGCTCTGGACGCGGACTTTTACGTGTTTTCGGCCCATAAGCTTCTGGGTCCTACGGGAATCGGCGTGCTCTATGGAAAAAAGAAGCTTCTTGAGTCCATGCCGCCCTTCTTAACCGGAGGCGATATGATCGAGTATGTGGAGGAACAGGAAACCACCTTCGCCCCCTTGCCCGAAAAGTTTGAAGCCGGTACCCAGAACGCCGACGGAGCGGTGGGTCTTGAGGCTGCAATAAATTATCTTGAAGGCGTGGGCATGGCGGCTATCCATGACTATGAAGCGGAGCTGACGGCCTATGCGCTTGAAAGGATGCAGGCACTTCCCGGGGTCCAGGTCATTGGTCCGCAGGGGCTGGACAGGCGAAGCGGTGTGATATCCTTTGAACTGGAAGGCGTACATCCCCATGATATCGCTACTTTTCTCGATGCCGACGGTATTTGCGTTCGGGCCGGACATCATTGCGCCCAACCCCTCATGACTTATATGAAGATACCCGCAACCTGCCGGCTGAGCCTTTATCTTTATAATACCAAGAGTGAAATCGATGCCTTTATCGATAGTCTTAACAAAACAAGGAAGTGGTTTAGCAATGGAACTTGACGCACTCTATACGGACTTGATTATGGAGCACAGCCGAAGCGGGCATAACCGGCATTCCGTGGAGGATGCCAGTGTAAAGGAAAGAGGCCATAATCCCAGCTGCGGTGACGATATTACGCTGGAGCTTAAGCTGGAGAACGGAAAAATTGCCGAGGCAGGCTTCAGTGGCCATGGCTGTGCCATTTCTCAGGCCTCGGCCTCCATTATGATCGATCTGGTCACCGATAAAACCCTGTCGGAAGCCCATAACCTGGCAGAAACCTTTCTTTCTATGATTAAAAGGGAAGAGCTGAGCGAGGATGAGCTTGAAACATTGGAGGACGCGGCTGCCTTTCAGAATATCTCCAATATGCCTGCACGGGTAAAATGCGCGGTGCTTGGCTGGCATACCCTGGAACGTGCCATTGAAAAGGCTGAAGCCAACGATTAAGCCTTTTTTCCTGATTTTATACTTTGACTCATGTATTAATATTCAGAAGCTGAATAACCTATAAGGTGTTCATGAGTGAATGGCTATCAGCCTTCACTCGTGAACACTGAACGGGCGAACCTAAATAGCCTTATCCTCTCTTTGATCCGAAATTAAAAAAACTGAAGGCGCTATGGCGTTCAAATTCCAAATTGAAGATCTGCCGATTGAGCTTGACTTGCATGTGTTTTCCTGATAATATATTTACATAAAATTGATAATAATTATCAAAATCACTTTCACGGGATAAAGAGCTTATAGCGGAAACAGTTCTGCTAACCTCAATAGAAGCTTAAACACAGCAAATCAATGTAATCAATAAAACGAAGCATCCGGTTTAGAAAGCGCGGATGAGGGGAGGATGGACATGAGTATTATTTTAGTCGGCGGACACGACAGAATGCACGATGAATACAAGGATATATGCAATAAGCGGGGACACAGGGTTAAGGTATACACTCAAATGCCCGCTCGGTTTGATAAGGCCATTGGCTCTCCGGACGGAATCGTACTGTTTACTTCCACTGTATCGCATAAAATGGTAAACACAGCTGTTAAAGAAGCCAAAAGAAGGAATATCCGAATTATCCGAAGCCACAGCAGCAGTGCTTCGTCTCTCTCAGCCGTCCTGGAGCAGATGGAGAGGGATGTTGCCATCTAAGTTCTTTTTCGGCTTAGAGATCCGCTGAGGAATCGCCGGTCTCCGGATTTATGGCAATATCCTTATTGGAAGCATTTTTCGGATTTTTAGGAAACCAGCCCCGGGACACCCGCTTTTCCTGCTCAAGCAGCTCGTGTATGCTCCAAAGGCAGGTAAAGCCGGTTACACCGAATGCCGCTGAGAGTGTGGGGTTTTCCACCAGGACGGAAATGAAGCAAAAGCTTAATCCGCCAATTAAGAACACAGGCCATATTTTCTTGCCGAAATAATATTCGCCTTTTATCACAATGGGGTGAAAAAGGCCAATAATGAGAAAGGTCATAAGACCCACAGTCAGACCATTATAATACATGAAGCATCGCATCCCTTCTGTGAAGATAGTATATA
This sequence comes from Bacillota bacterium, assembly GCA_023424865.1. The sequence goes on from JAFADM010000308.1 coordinate 3,020, forward strand.
TCTGAACGGGGGTTTTTTGACAGTCTACAGCTTTTAGACTTCCCACGCCAGAGGAAAGCTATTCGATTTAGGTTTTTCCATCCGGAAAGACAGGGAAGCTCAAGCTGAAGCAGAAACATAAGCATAAGGCCTTTAGCCTGCAACTGGGGACAAGAAAAGGCTTGTATTTGTTCAATTACACAAGAAGCATCAATGATGAATTGACAAAAGCAGGCGTTAATGATAAATTATAAATGATAATTATTATTAATTAGGAAGATATTTTGTTAATAAAATTGAGGATAGATTATGGTCTTATAAAAAAACACGGAAGGGGGGTTTAAAACACTAACAGGTCATGCTATAATAGTGTGTGCAAAGATGTATACAAAATACAGTATACAAACATATACTAGTACAAAGTTGATTAAATCAGGACTTTGTTAAATACATGACAAAGTGAAAGACGTGTTTTACAACCAGAAAATGAAGACGAATTCTTAGTGAAAAAATAAAAGCAGTTAAAAGCGGATAGGCTGATAGGAGTCTGTCCGAGAACATAAAAGATCATGTGTAAGAAAGGCAGGAAGAATTATGTCCGCAAAGTTCAACACCGGAAAATGGAATGACGAAATAGTAGTCAGAGATTTTATACAGAAAAACTATACTCCTTATGACGGAGACGACAGCTTTCTTGTTTCGCCTACGGAGAAAACTGAAAAGCTCTGGGGCAAGGTAAAGGAGCTCATGGATACGGAGCGTAAAAAGGGCGGTATCATGGATATCGACACTGCTACCATATCCACCATCGACTCACACAATCCGGGATTTATCGAAAAGGATCTGGAGACCATTGTGGGGCTTCAGACCGATGAGCCTTTAAAAAGAGCCATAATGCCTTTTGGTGGTATTCGTATGGTGTATTCTTCTTTGGAAGCATACGGAAGAAAAATGGATCCGGATGTGGCTCGTGTTTTTAAGTATAGAAAAACCCATAATGACGGTGTCTTCGATGCATTTACCGACGAAATGAAGAAAGCGCGTCATACCGGTATTATAACAGGCCTGCCCGATTCCTACGGCCGCGGCCGTATCATCGGCGATTACCGCAGAGTTGCGCTCTATGGTGTGGATTTTCTTATTCGCAAGAAAAAAGAAGCCAAAGCCAACTATGTATTTGATATTATGGATTCCAACGTTATCCGCCAAAGAGAGGAAATCAGCGAGCAGATTCGTTCTCTTGAGGAGCTTAAGAAAATGGCTGCAGGCTATGGCTGCGATATTGGCCGTCCCGCAGAGGATACAAAGGAAGCCATACAGTGGCTCTATTTTGGATACCTGGCCGCTGTAAAGGAACAAAACGGCGCAGCCATGAGCATCGGCAGAATCTCAACCTTCCTGGACATTTATGCTGAAAGGGATTTAAAAGAAGGCCGGTATACGGAAGAACAGATCCAGGAGTTTGTGGACCATTTTATCATGAAGCTTCGAATGGTGCGCTTTTTGAGAACACCCGCCTACGATGAGCTGTTCTCAGGGGATCCTACCTGGGTAACCGAGGCCCTTGCCGGTATGAGCTGTGACGGAAGACACATGGTAACAAAGATGTCCTACCGCTTCCTGCATACGCTTATAAACCTTGGCCCCGCACCTGAACCCAATATGACCGTACTGTGGTCTGAAAGGCTTCCTGAGGCGTTTAAGCGCTTCTGCGCCAAGCTCTCGGTGGAGACCTCTTCCATCCAGTATGAAAACGATGAGCTGATGCGGGAAAAATTCGGTGATGATTACGGTATTGCCTGCTGCGTTTCCGCAATGCGCATAGGCAAGCAAATGCAGTTCTTCGGTGCCCGCGCAAATCTTGCAAAAGCCCTGCTTTACGCTATCAACGGAGGTAAGGACGAGATTTACGGGGAGCAGGTGGGACCTCTGCTTGCACCTATTACCACCGAGTACCTGGATTATAATGAGGTTATGAAGCGCTTTGACCTGACCATGGATTGGCTGTCCAAGCTTTATATCAATACCCTCAACATTATCCATTTCATGCATGACAAGTATTGCTATGAGCGTATTCAAATGGCTCTTCACGATGAAGAAATTTTAAGGACCTCAGCCTGCGGTATTGCCGGACTGTCCGTTGTTGTGGATGCTCTATCCGCTATTAAGCATGCCAAGGTAAAAGCTATCCGCAATGAAAATGGACTTATTACCGACTATGAAATTGAAGGTGACTTCCCGAAATTCGGAAACAATGACGATACCGTTGACCGCATTGCAATGGATCTGGTTAAGAGCTTCATGAACAAGCTGAGCAAGCACAAAACCTACAGGCAAAGCAAGCCCACCATGTCCATCCTTACCATTACCTCCAATGTGGTATATGGTAAGAAAACCGGCAGTACACCTGACGGCAGAAAGCACGGCGAGCCCTTTGCTCCCGGAGCCAACCCCATGCACAACAGAGATACCAAGGGCTGTGTGGCATCTATGGCTTCTGTTGCGAAGCTTCCCTATGATTACAGCGAGGACGGCATATCCTATACCTTCTCCATTGTCCCCGGTGCGCTTGGGAAACAGAATGAGGAAAAGTACACCAACCTTTACAATCTTATGGATGGCTACTTTACAGGCGGCGGACACCATATTAATGTCAATGTTCTCAATAAAGAGGTTCTTTTGGATGCCATGGATCACCCGGAGCTATATCCTCAGCTTACCATCCGTGTTTCGGGTTACGCTGTAAACTTTATCAAGCTTAACCGTGAGCAGCAGATGGATGTTATTAACAGAACCTTCCACGAACGCTTTTAAGTGAATCAAAATAAACGTGTTTGATTAAACCGGATTTTGCGGAGCCGCTTCGACGAGTCGTTCTCAATGTGAGACCTTCTCATTGAGCGGCTCCGATTCCGGAACAGAATTTATATGGCAGTACTTTTCATCAGCCTTATAAATTATGCTAAAATACGAATGATACTGGTATGATAATTTCTGGCATTTAGATCAAAGCAAACAAAGTATAGGAATGTGTGACTTTAATAAGGAGTGATGGCTATGACTGGGTTTGTACATTCGGTTGAAACCTGGGGAACGGTTGACGGACCCGGCATACGTTATGTCGTCTTTTTACAGGGCTGCCCTTTAAGATGCAAGTTCTGCCACAATCCCGACACCTGGGAGTGCAATACAGGCAAGAAGACAGAAGCGCAGGAGTTGGTTGAGGATATCCTTAAATACAAGAGCTTTATAAAATCCGGAGGGGTAACACTAACAGGTGGGGAGCCCTTAATGCAAAGCGCCTTTGTTGCGGAAGTGTTCCGGCTGTGTCATGAAAATGGCATTCATACTGCTTTGGACACCTCTGGGGCCATACCCTTGAAAGCCTGTCAAAAGGCTGTGGATGAATCGGATCTCATTTTGCTGGATATAAAGCATATTGACTCTCAGGCCTGCAAGGAGCTTACAGGCCAGGGAAATGAAAATGCATTGGCTTTGCTGGAGTATTGTGAAAAAATTGGAAAGGAAGTCTGGATACGTCATGTCATTATCCCCGGTATTACAGGTGATAATGATTCCATTGAAAAATTAGGGGCGTACCTGTCGGGGTTTAAGGTCGTCAGCCGGGTTGAGGTACTTCCTTTCCATAAGTTGGGGGAATTTAAGTGGAAACAACTGGGTATAAATTATTCGCTGACGGATATCCCCGAACCATCACCAGATGCTATAGCAGCCATACGCCAAAAATTAAAGAGCTATGGACTGCAATTAGTGTACTAATAAGGAATTCAAATTATACTGACAGAACTCATTTAGGGTGGAGCTCGTCACAATAATCGCATCCTTCATTAAATAGACGAAGCCACAACATAAAACGTCACAGCTTTACAGAGAATTTTTTAAAAATTTTTTGTATGCATTTTGTGACGTTTTTTGTTGTTTATTGGTCTAATTAGCGAATGGGAAAAGAGAAAACAGGTTCTTTTTTCCAAATAATATATGAGGGAGCACAGAGTATGAAAAAATTCATGAGAACAGTTGCGTTAACCCTTTTAGTTGTTTTATCTCTCCAGCAGGCAGTATTTGCTGACGACACCAGTTCGACAGGCCCGAAGACCTCCAAGCCTACCGAAGGCGTGGAAGCTTTGGATCCTAACTACGGGACAAGCCAGGAAACAAACAAGGGCTTGGTTTCCCCCATGTACACCGAGTTTAACAGCTATTACTCAACCATTTACAATACGGGATATTCCCTTTATTGTGAGGGTGATACCACTGCAGGCGTTATTGCAGATGAGGTAAAAGTAACTGTTTATGTCCAGAGATGGAACGGCACGGCATGGGACGATTTACAAAGCTGGTCAAAGACAGAGTATAATGATATTACTGCCATAATGGGCGGGCATTATTATGGTTATCAGTCGGGTTATTACTATAGAACGCGCAGCGTACATACGGTAATTAAGACTCAGACAGAAACACGCAACTCATCTTCCGCCTATATTTATATCGACTAAAAAACAGGGGGCGTAAAGCTCCCTGTTTTTTTATAGCCCAGACCATCATTACCGTCATTGGCTGTATATGCCGAGTCCATGATTATTTCAAGGATTCGGCTATTTTTATCAACTCTTTTTTTGATAGGTCACCATGTATGGCATAACTATTTGCATCGGTATTCCAAATTAAATTATTAGGTGTCTTTTCGATAAAATAGCCTTCATAGCCATTCAGTTTTACCTTATCTACTGCTGTCGCATCACCACGCAGGGTATTTACTGTTTTTTCAAGATCCATAGGCATAAGCGTTTGCTTAACTTGGAAAAAGGAATCCGTTTGGTTTTTTGTGTATATTAAGATTAAGGTTTCTTGTTCTTCAAAATAATCAGATATTTTTACATTTGTAAGTGTATAATTCTCCGGCACATAGCTGGGAACAAGTATTTCAAAGCTAATCTCCTTTTGAGCCTCTCCAACGCGGGGATCATCAAACTTTTTGGAGCTTACCGGGGTAGGTTCGGCTTTATCGCCAAAAATGGCTTTATTATAGATTTCAAAGGTATCATCCGATATATTGAAAATCGTCTGTATAAATTTAAGAGAGAAGGCCTTAACAGGGGTTTGAAAGCCAAGCATAACAATTAAGAAAACAGCTGCAATGCCACAGGCTACAAGTGCGGGGCGAAGCCTGTGCATAAGTTCAGCCCGCTCATATTTTCGCATTTTTGCCTGAACGCCTTTTATTATTTCGTCCTCAGAAGGACATGAAATAGTGTTATATTCAAGTGTTAATGCCTTTGTAATTAAGTCGTCAAGCTTTGTGTCGTTCTCGAGAGCAGCCTGCCGTTCATTATCAAGCTCCAACATTCTAATCATCCTCCTTGCCAAAGTGATACTTCACCTTATTTGATATCTTTTCCTTGGCACGCAGAGCCCTCATCCTTAAGGTGCTTTCCTTTATTTTTAAAGCGTGGGAGATTTCCACATAGGACATACCCTGAAAAAACTTTAAAATAATGACCTGGCGTTCTTCAATATCCAGCTCACCAAGACATTTGAGGATAGCTCTCAAATCCTCTCTGCTTTCACACCATTCCTCCGGAACAAGAGTCGATGCTGCGGTGACCCCGCTGTGCAAATTACCGTGCTCATCAAACAATGGGTCATTCATGCGTTTTTCACGGTTTCTTTTTCGCAGCATATCCTTTGATAAGTTCACTGCGATTGCGCATACCCAATTGCCGAATTTGTCTTTATCCTTCAATGTATCAATTTTTATAAATGCCGTTAAAAATGCTTCTTGAGTGACGTCCTTTGAGAGTTCAGAGTCGCGGGTTGCAATACATGCCATTCTGTAAACTCGCTGATAATGACTGGCAATCATTACTTCCGACATACCGCCGTACCAGGCTCCGACTTTTCTATTGCCCGTTGCCGAAAACACCATATCGCCACCTCTTAATTAAACCCATTAAAAGTACATTATGTGTCAGAATGTGTCTAAACTCGTTGTTATTTCTATCATAGCGTTTATAAAAAGGGTTATCAAGAACATTAGCAGATAAAAATAATAAAATATATGGTATTTTACCTGTTTTTGTAGCTGGGATAACTGATAAAAAAAGCTTTCAGTAATAAAATAGGACGGATTATGATTATTAAAATCAATAAATCAGACATTAGAATCTGGCATGGCGTAATAAAAATAAACACCGGTAAATTCTCTGGCCAAAGCATGGGGGCTGGTTTAAGAATAGCCTGTGGTGCCTGTTTGAGTAATCTTATCATATCCCCCCTTGCCTGGTGCTGTATTGCCGCCGGGAAAGGGGGGACGTCTTCTGCCTTGTAAGACCGAAAGTAAAGTACCTTAGGGTACTCAATAAATACGTTTTCTATAGATCTTTATAAAAGCGGAGGTTTTCAGCAAGCGCGGGATCTGTTATGGGGCCGCCCTTGAAAAACTGCCTGTACTGGCCTTCAATTTGCCGTATCTGTTTAGCCCTCTCAATTTGGAACCGGGAAGCGACCTCCTGGTAAATGGGCTGCTTGGATAGATTGCCGCGTATTTCCTTGGGGAAGGGACAATGGCGGTACAAGATACGCCGTGCAACCTTGTTTAAGCGCATATATCCGTTAGCCTCATAATTAATCCATTGCTTATAGTCAAAGGTGAAAATATCACGGGTTTTGTTATGATACTTTTGAACCTGGGCCTTTATTTGCACTTTCACTTCCTCATGAAGCTCGATATTTTTATTAAAAAACTGTATGTAATCGGTATATTCGGAGGTGAGGGACTTCTGTGTTATATCGTTCCAGCTCACCCCCATTACAGTACGGCACAGCTCCCAGCGGAAATTACCCATAACCGAGAGCAGCAGCTCATACAAATCTCTGTCAGTAAGCGCCGGGAAGATAAAACGTGCCGGTGTCCCCTTGTTTCGGCCTGTTATTTCCTGCCACATGATGGCCCGGGAGCCATAGATGGGCATAAGAATAATTTCAGGCTTGACCTCCTTCATAATAAAGAGCTTTTCAATGCCCTTTTCTGCGTTCCTGTAAGACACCTCACGGTGAAACGCTGAATAATCCACCTGGAGTATTCGTTCCAGGCACTCCTGGAGCATTTCAGCCCTAACCATGCTTCTGGGAACATCGGAGGCAATCATATCGCTGTGAAGGAAGGGGAAATAGGAGCTGATTCTGCCATGACAAAGCTTGTGATTTACCCGGAACATATTTATTATTTCAAAATGAAGGCGCCTGTTGGCGTCGGCTTCATAGACAGGCTTTTCCTTTTCGGTAATCTCTCCCCGTTTTTTCATCATTCGGAAGGTATCAAAATAATCCTCCTGAAACTCATTGACGGAAGGATCCTTTTCCATGGTATAGATGGCTTCCAGCCAGTCACGTAAGGTATAAACCAGTGAGTTTGACGCCTTGGAACGATTTTCGGACTGCTCATACAGCATGACCGACTGATCTAAAAAGAGAAGCTTTTCGTCAAAAAAACCGTAATTCAGAAACATATCTACAAGGCGGCTGTTGTTTCCCTCGGCCCTGGCCCTTTTAAATACGGCCTCATAAACCTCAAAGTAAAGGGGAACGACGCTGCTGCGAAGCTTTGAGCTCTCTGCGGTATGTGCGGTCTTGTCTTCCATCTGGCGAAGCATATCCAGACTTTGACGAATAATGGCTGCTTTTTCAGATGCGATTTCGGAATAGGCCAGGAGTTTTTCCGCACTGTCCACAAGCTCCTCGGGTAATTGGGCGACACGGCCCGAAACCTCCTGAGAGTCCTCTCTGACCTGTACCCGTCCTTCATAGGCCTGAAGCCGTTTTCTAAGCTCAAGCAAAGCCCTTAAATCCAGATCGGCCTTATACGCGTACTGGTCCTGAAAGCTTGCGGCGGTGTCCTTGATTTTCTCAAGCATATAGGTAACGGCCTGAGCAGCAGCCTGTGCATGGGCGCTGTCTGCTCCGGTGAGCAGCTTGCAGTAATCGGGAATAAGTCCTTTATCTCCAGGTGCTAGAAGGCGGGAAAAACAGCCCTCCGCCATTCTAAAGCAGGCCTTCACGGTTGTAAGAATTTGCTGAAGGCAGCGTGAGGCATCATAGCAATGGTAACCAACCACGGTGTCGTCAGAGCCGAAAAA
>JAFADM010000355.1 GCA_023424865.1 Bacillota bacterium
TCGCTTCCGATTCCCACATTGGTGCCGGGATGAAATTTGGTTCCTCTTTGCCTGACTAAGATATTTCCTGCCAGCACGGCTTGACCGTCGCCTCTCTTAACACCAAGTCTTTTGGACACGCTGTCACGGCCGTTTTTAGTGCTGCCGCCACCTTTTTTATGAGCAAACAGCTGTAAATTTATCCTGATCATGGCTACACCTCCCTGCCTATTACTCGAATATAAGATGTATACTGAGCTTCTACTTGCTGTAAACCGATTTCCATGGTTTTGAGTATAATCTGGGCTGTTTTCATGGTTTCCTCAGACAGGTTGCCGGGCAAATCCATTTTCAGATACCCGTTCCGCTCCTCGTAGCATTCAATGCCGCATAGCTCTTGAAGCCCCCCGAGTGCGGTATAGCCTATAGCCGAAACCGATGCACATATTAAATCATATTCCCCTTTACCGGAGGAATTGGCATGCCCCTTAACTTCGAAACCACTGATTTCACCGTTATCCGAACGGTTGAATACTGCCTTAATCATGGCACATTAAGCCTGGATCTTCTCGATCTGCACCTTTGTATAGGGCTGACGATGACCTTGCTTCTTGCGCTCGTGCTTCTTGGCCTTGTACTTGAAGATAATGATCTTCTTTGCCTTACCCTGGCCTAAAACCTTGGCAGATACCTTTGCTCCATCTACTACGGGATTACCCGCTGAAAGAACACCGTCGTTGGAAACTGCGAGAACCTTGTCAAACACAAAGGATTCGCCTTCCTCAACCGAAAGCTTTTCGACGAATACAACATCGCCTTCCTGTACACGGTACTGCTTTCCGCCTGTTTCAATAATTGCGTACATAATTGCACCTCCTCCATCCAATCTCGCCTCATAGGGACAGCTCCCAAGTTTTCGGGCGCTGATTTAGAAACCCATTTTCGCGCGGTTGCCGTTGTATTATAGCACGTTGGATTATTAATGTAAAGAAAATTAAACACGCTTCTGCAAATGAGCGTAATTTAACACTGCGCCGACTTATGTGTCACTTGTATTTGGAAAACTTCAAAAACCCATAACCTATATTTTATGCGAGATGTGCAGCATTCAGTTAGGTTTTTGGCCTCGTCCGGCCAAGTGGTTCAATACGGTTAAGGCGAACCGCCGGCACAAATCTTTTTGTGATAACAGGTTTGCGAAGCCTAAAAAATTTTAGTGATATTGACAACTGTATCATACTGTATTACACTGTATCTGCAGATACAATACAGTTAGACATGGAACGGTGGTAGTATTTTGGAAATTGTAGTGAGCAATCATGCAAGCCGCCCTTTATATGAGCAAATTGCAACACAAATTAAAAATGCCGTTATGAGTGGCGAATTGAAATCAGGTGAAGCAATTCCCTCAGTACGCTCATTGGCAAAATCGCTGAAAATTAGTGTTTTAACCGTACAAAAAGCGTATGCGGCTTTGCAGGAGGATGGCTTTATTGAAACGACGGCCGGTAAAGGCTGCTATGTATCAGTGCAAAATCAGGATTTCTATCTTGATGAACAGCAGAAAAAGATAGAAGAACATTTGACAAAAGCAATTGAAATCGCACGTGCCAGCGGAATAAAGCATGAAAAGCTAAACGAGCTGCTCACACTCTTATATCAGGAGGATAATTAAATGTCGAATAACCTATTGGATGTTGAAAACCTAACTAAAGACTATGGCGATTTTGTTCTTCACGATTTAAGCTTTACTATTCCCCGCGGCGTAATTATGGGACTAATCGGTGAAAACGGTGCCGGAAAATCAACCACTATCAATTGCATTTTGAATGAAGTGCAGAAAACGGATGGGCAAATTTTAATCTTCGGAAAAGACCATATTGAAAATGAGATTGAAATAAAGAACAAAATCGGTGTTGTTTTTGATGAAAACCACTTTCCTGACATTTTTACTCCAATAGAAATCGGAAAGTATATGTCCGGTGTTTATTCAAATTGGGAATGGCCTGCCTATCGCAGCTACTTGAAACGGTTCCAACTCCCCGATAATAAAAAGGTCAAGGATTTTTCAAAGGGTATGAAAGTAAAATTGGCATTTGCTGTTGCCCTCTCCCATAAAGCTGATTTCTTAATTTTGGATGAGGCAACCAGCGGACTTGATCCAATTGTAAGAGATGATGTTCTTGAAATTTTGATTGATTTTGTTCAGGATGAAAACCATTCCATACTGTTTTCATCACATATTACAAGTGATTTGGAAAAGGTTGCGGATTACATTACCTTTATTCATAAAGGAAAACGACTTTTTAGCTGCCTTAAAGATGATTTAATTGATAGCTATGGTGTTGTCAGTTGTCGTTCTGCACTATTCGACAGTATGGATAAAACAAAAGTCATTGCCTATAGAAAGGAAGATTATCAGTATAAAGTACTTGTCCGAGATCGCAGCAAGGTTGCGAAAAATTACCCCGAAGCAATTGTGGAGCCTGCGGCAATTGACGATATTATGCTGTTTTATGTAAAGGGGGAACACCAATGAAAGGATTGTTTGCAAAGGATCTTCTGACTGTTAGAAAAAAGTATGGCTTAACCCGTCTGATTGTAGATATTGCTATAATGGTGGCAATGATGATAGTGCTTGAAGATAAGGGGGCATTTTTCATTAGCTTTCTTTTGATCCCTCTCGAAATCATGTCAATTGTAATTACTCTGGCAACCTGTGATGAACAATGGAAGTGGGGCAAATATGCCATTTCCCTGCCTGTTTCAAAAACACAAATCGTCAGCAGCAGATATGGCTTTGCGGCTCTTTTGGCCGGTGCAGGGCTAGTAGTATCACTCATTGTAAACACTATTTCTTACCTTTATTTTCCCATGTATGCTTATGGATTCTATATCTTTGCTGCCTTTGCCAGCTTTGCGGTAACACTCTTGTTTGTAGCCCTGATTTTGCCGTCGAACTATTCCCTGGGTGTCAATGCCGGGTTTGTTATTATGTTAGTCATGTTAGGTGTGATTTTACTTCTGGGTTTTTGGTCGCGCAAGAACGAAAATGCCATTTCAATGTTTGTTGTTGATAACCTTGAATTTTGCATTGGTCTTTCCGCTTTGACGATCATTGTGATTTGCATACTGTCTTTTGTGTTGTCGCAATTTTTCTTCAAGAAAAAACATGCTTAACAACGACTTTCTATTTTATTTCCCCCTTTGTCCTCAAAAGCTCTCCGCCCTGTCGTGAAGCAAATACAAAATCAACCTGATTCCTTTCAAAAGTTAAAGTGTAAGTCAGTTCATCCATTTCATAAAGTGACAGGAGCTTTATGACAAAGGTTTTTTCATCCTTCCAGAAACCCTTTGCCGCCACCATATTATGATCCGGCAAAGGCCAATATCTTCCTGCGTCGGAAACCTTGTACACATTATCAAGGCCTATGGCTATACTATTGCTGGGACCATGCCGGAACTCGGCATTTGCACCGTTTGGAAAAGCGAGGTATAATTCATCTCCGCTTTCCATCAAAATAGACTTTCCTGAGATAATCTCTGCAATCTTTGGTAAATCCGGAACCTTTTCCGGTTGGGGAGCCTCTTCAATATTCTCAAGTATACCTACAAGCCGGGCGGATGAATCGGAATTTTCGGTTAAAGTCCCGGAAGATTTTACAGAGGGGATAATAAAACTGTCCACCAGGCTTTCGGGCAGGAAAAAGCCCATCCCCGTAAGTGAGCCGGTGAATACTGCCACCATGTTATATTCCGGCAGCACAAAAATGTATTGTCCGCCAAAGCCCCTTGCCGAATAACCGCCAAAATGGTTCATCCACCATTGATAACCATAGCCATACCTCCCTGCCAAGCCATTTGGGGTATCAACCTTCCTGGCGGTTGCCTGCTCTACCCAATGTTCAGGAACGACCTGGGTATCCTTCCAAAGTCCTTTTTGTAAAAACAGATAGCCAAACCTGGCCATATCCTGGGGCGTCATATATATCCCGGCTCCGCCGATATTTATTCCCTGAGGATCCTCCTGCCAATACACATCCTTTATTCCCACGGGGCCAAAAAGCTTTTGTTCGGCATAATCAGCGGTTTTTTGTCCCGTGACCTCATTAAGGACAGCGGAAAGCAAATGGGAAGCCCCTGTATTATAGTAAAAGGAAGTTCCGGGTGCCTCAGACATTGGATTGTCCAGAATGTATTGAACAGGGTCATCACTGTTGCGCATCCGCATCCATGAATCACCGGGTCCGTAGGAGCCATTTTCACTCCAATCAAAGCCCGCCGTCATGGTCAGCAAATGTTCAAGCGTCAGCGCCTTCTTATTATCATCGCTGTTTTTAACGGACCTGTCCTGAAAATAGTCCAGCACCCTGGCATCTGCACTTTTAATGAGTCCTTCCTCAAGCGCAATGCCAAACAGTGCGGAAGTTATGCTTTTTGTACAGGAATTGACAACATGCTTTATATTGCTTTTATAGGGAAAGAAATTGGCGTCGAGAACCTTATAGCCGTTGCGGATGATAACAATGCTGTGCATTTCATTGCCGGTGCTTTGTATGTATTCGAGCATACCCGACAGCTTTTCCGAATCCATCCCCTGCTTTTCCGGGGTTGACTCTCTCCAGCTGTCATCCGGCCAATAATTGTTTTCTGCGGAAACGCTGCCGCTTTGTGCAGTCAATTGTTCCGTGTTATTTAATTCAGTTTGTGCATTGCTGCAGCCTGTTATTGATACCAGTAAACAGATAAGTATAAAAAAACATGCTGTTTTTTTCATAATCAACCTCCTTTTTATTCGTAGCTGTTTGATCCTTCCGGATACATAAGCCTATAGCCTTTTAACTTATAAAACCTTCTATTCTTTCGCATAAGCCCCAGCCGGGTGAATGTATTTCGTGGCACAATTTGTCACCGTCAAAGACAAACAGGTACATCAATTCATAATTGAATTGCAGGTTAAGTACTTTCACCGCAAGGGTGCAATCATTTTCCCAGGTGCCTTTAAAAGCTTCCTTGCCTGAAATTCGATACACATCGTCCAGTCCAATCGAAACCTCATTCAGCTCATTGTTACTCCAAACCTTCATATGACATTTGCCCCTGGCGTTAAAGTGGAAAGATAGCTTGTCAAGATGTGAGCCGGGTTTGAAAATAAATTCCTTTCCGGATATTTTTTTGGAAATTCCGGGAAGGGGCGGGACCGACTGGGGTAAGGGAGGACGTACAAAGTCATCAATGGCTTCCTCCAGCAGGGACTGGGCTTTAAAGCCGGTTTGCCTTGGCCCCGGAAACCTTGCAGAGGGAATAATAAATGTTTCCATCAGCGTTTCATACCAATAAAACTGATCCAGGGGCAATGGAGAGCTCATTACAACAACCAGGTTAAGATTGGGTACTACCGCAAGGTATTGCCCATTTACTCCTTTGGACGAATAGCCGCCGAACCTGTTGATATTCCACTGATACCCGCAGCCGTAAAAGCTCCATGGCCCCTCCGGCGTGTCCATATGCTTTTTAGTTGATATGCTCACCCAGGCTTCCGGGATGATCTGCGTATCCCCCCATCTCCCTTTTTGAAGATAAAGCTGTCCAATTTTTGCCAGTCCCCATGTGGGCATGGATATTCCGTTTCCGCAATGAATGCCGTTTTTATCCATCGCCCACTCCACCGGTGTGATCCCCAAAGGCTTAAAAAGCCTTAACTCAGCGTAATCGGCAACACTCATGCCGCTTGCTTTCTGAAGAATTGCGGATAAGAGGTGCATAGCTCCAAGGCAGTGGTTATACCTTTTTCCGGGCTCCTCCCCCATGGGCTGCTCAAGAATAAACCTAACAGGGTCTTCGCTTGCATGCATTCTGCTGTCATAGGAATTTTCACCATATATCACTCTTGTATCATTCCACTCAAGCCCCGCAGTCATAGTGAGCAGGTGCTCCAATGTAATCATCCGCTTAGGTTTTTCGTTCCCTTCGGTTTCAGAATCAAAGACAGGAGCGTATTCAGGAAAATAATCCGATACCCTGTCATCTACACCTTTTATTAAACCTTCACCTATGGCGATACCTACCAATGCTGAAATAATGCTTTCCGTACAACAGTTTATATAGCGCGGTACGTCATCGTAAAAGGGAAAAGCCTGCACATTCATGACAAGTCGGCCGTTGCGAAGGATTACCAGGCTTTGCAGCTTACGACTGCCGCTTTTTATATGGTTTAACAGTTTGCATAGTTTTTCACAATTAAACCCTTGCTCAACCGCTGTTGATTCAATGAAATTTTCCGGATGCATCGGCTAAACTCCTTTCTCCTCAACAGGTACATATATTTTAATGATAGAGTCACTACGCCCCGTGGCATTTTCATAAAGGTTGAAGCCCGGCCTGTCTACCCACTGATAATTTGAGGCAGGCAGCCATGCCTGATAGATAAAAATAATTGTTTCAATAACCTTATAGGGCAATGGCCCTCCTTTTACGCTGAAAACCGCATATTTTCCTGCCGGAACCGCTTCTCCGGTCATATCTTCCGGAACATTGTCCAGGGAGCTTACCTCCTCACCGGATATAAAGGAATAATATTCCTCCCTTCGGCGCGTATTCATTCCAAACCTTAAGCCTGGCCTGACTCTGTTTGGAATGCGATCCGCCGCACCCTTTGAGATATACTCCTCTTCTTCAAACCTGGGGATCCTTGCAAAGGCTTCGCCATTCCTGTCTGTGGTTACCAGCTCCAATCCAATAAGCATAAACGCTTCCAGATCCACAATTTCAGGAACAATGTGCACGGCTGCCGCATAGAGCTCCCTTGCCCTCATATAGGCTATCTGGAATATAACCGGCGCAAGTGTTTTATAAGGCTGTCCGGCAGGATTGATTTCATGAGACCACATGAAGCCCACAACCATGTCCAGAGCTCTATCCAGCTCCCAATAGTCACTTTCGAAGGCCGAAGGTTCTGTCAGCACGTAAAAAGGACCGGCATAGCGGTTCCGCTTTACGGCATCATTGACCCATTTAGCTATATAGTAAGCCTGTATAACGCCCGTTTGGACCACGGATTCAATAAATTCCTCCAATTCCTGTTTTGAGGCATAATCACTTAATTTTAATA
>JAFADM010000361.1 GCA_023424865.1 Bacillota bacterium
AGGAATGGGATGTGAAGCAAAAGGCAGTGGCAGGATACGCCTGTACAGAATAGCATATACTATGATATTGTTAAAAAGGTGCTAGAGAGTGGATTGCATCGCATTATACGACTCGGGAAACTACGCGTATCGGATATGCAGGGTCTTTGAACAAAAGGGCCTGGTATTCGAAGTTATATCGACTCCCTGCCGGGTTTCCAGAACAGGCTGCGGCTATTGCCTCAAATTTCCTGAGGAATATTTAAACCGGGTCGTAGCCGAAAGCCGGGCTTATCAATGTCCGGTGAGAGAAGCCTTCAGGGTAGTGGCAAGCAATGGAAGGAACCATTACGTTAATATTTTATAAATTACCTTTGGAGGAAAATGGTGGATTTATGGGCTAAAGCTCTGGAAGAAATGAAGAGGCTTTCAGTTTCGGCAGGAGAAGAGATACTACGGATTTATCAAACCCCTTTTGCGGTTGAATATAAATTGGATGCGTCTCCCGTTACTCAGGCCGACAAAGCAGCAAATGATATAATTGTTGAGGGCTTGAAGCAAATTTTTCCCCAAATACCTGTTCTTGCTGAAGAATCCGCTGATGATAAATCACGGCTTTTATACAGGTATTGCTTTATTGTAGACCCCTTGGATGGGACAAGAGAGTTTATCCAAAAAAAGGATGAGTTTACTGTTAATATCGCCTTATGCGAAGATGGAGTTCCTGTAGCGGGAGTGATCTATGCTCCCGTTCAAAGAGAGCTGTATGGCGCTTCTTTAGGTAAAGGTGCCTATCTTATGGCCGGAGACGGGGAAACCCGTCTCCGGGTTTCGAGCCGTACCGAGAATGTACGAATGACCGTCAGCCGGAGCCACAAGGATCCGGAGCTTTTAACGGTGGCCAGGGAAAAAGGCATTGAGCACTTTATCGAAGCTGGAAGCGCTTACAAGGCCTGTCTTATTGCCCGGGGCGATGCTGAAATTTATTATCGATCTGGAAGAATAATGGAATGGGATACGGCTGCCATGCAAATTCTTGTAACAGAGGCCGGCGGTATTTTCAATGGCCTTGACGGCAGGCCCTTCCGCTACAACAAAGAGGATACCAGGAATCCCACGGGTTTTTATATTCTCAACCATCCGGCTAATGCACTTTTGCCGCGCTAACCCGGTAGAGCAGGTTTTTTACAAAGAAGCCTCCCGGCTCTGCTTTAAAGCGGAACGCTTTACATCGGGCCTTGCAACCTTGAGCATACCGGGTATAATTTCCACATGCAGGTGGCTTTGGAGAGATATCTCGCCATCCAAATTCACAGGTATAGGGGTATCGCAGATTAGCTCGGCCTCCCGGCCCTTTAGATAATGAACCTCCGGTATACTTTCATGCCGGCCTACTCTGAAGGCAGGAAAGAATCTTAAAAGCTTAATTCTTCTTATGGCATCCACAATATAAAAATCCAGTAACCCGTCGTCTGTCACAGCCCTGGGAGCAGAGTGCATACCGCCTCCGTAGTAAGAGCCGTTTGCAAAAATGGTGAGGAGCATGGAAGTTTTTATAACCTTGTCCTTATCAATTTTTACTGTTACAGCGTATTTTTTCAGCTTTGCAACAGCATGAAGAACGCCGAGAATATAGGCCATGGATCCTGAAACAAGAGGGAAGTCCTTGTAATAGCGGCTGAGCTGAACCACCTCCGCATCAAATCCGGCAGAAGCGATATTTATGAAATACCGTCCGTTGATTCTTCCACCGTCCAAAGGCACTGAGCCGGAAAGCGGCAGATCCTCAATAAGCTTTAGCGGGTCTGTTTCACTGTATAAGGATCGGACTGCGTCGTTTCCTGAGCCGCAGGGGATAATGCCCAATTCGGCAGAGGAGCCTGCAATACCGTTTACCACTTCGTTAAGAGTGCCGTCGCCGCCTACCGCATAAATGCGAAGGCTTTCCATATCGACTCTTTCCGTAATCATCCGAGCCAAATCCGTTGCATGGCCGGGTGCTTTTGTATGCTCAATGGTCATGGGTTCATCCAACGCGGAAAACCGCTTTTTTATAGCCTGAGTCATCTCCTGTGTCCGTCCTTTGCCGGCTGCGGGGTTCACAATAAAAAAGTGGTGCATAACTCTATCCCTATTCCTTTACGAAAAAATAAACGGCGTTCCCGCCATGGGACAAAGTTTATATTATCACAGGATAAGTCCCTGCGCTACTGCGAAATCATGTCACTTCATTATACAAATAACGAATGCCTAGAAGTACTGGAAATATCCTGCCTTCAAGCCCAAGGAAATGGAATGGTAATTATCAGATGCTGCTTTTATAATGCTTCCGGTATTTTAGGGGAGAGGTTCCAAGATGCTGGCGGAATACCCGCCCAAAGCTGGTGCAGTTGTCAAAGCCCGTTTGCCCGGATATGAGGGTGATGCTCAGATCTGTTTCCTCCAAAAGGCGGCGGGCTTTTCTTACCCGGACATTTGCCACATACTCGGTAAGGGTAAAGCCCGTAACCTCACGAAACATTCGGCAAAAATAAAAATAGCTGATATTGAAGCGTTTGGCCAGATCCTGCAAGGAAAGGGGATCGGCATAGCTTTCGTTTATGTAGCGTGCTGCCTGGGCAATTTTCTCGTGCATGTCATCCTGTCCGGGCAGGTTTCTTTTGGTAACAGCTCCGTTTAAATGGGGATTTTCAATGTAACGGTTGATGCATATGAGAAGGTCGGCAAGCAAAAGATGAAGCCTTGTATCAAAGCCTGTTTCCTTTCCCTCATACTCCCTGAGCATTAAAAAAAGCCTTTCTTCAATAAAGGTTTGCTGCCTTTGAGTGAGGGGAAGAATATGAATTCCCTTTTCAAAACAGGCCATATAGGGCATATCGGCGGCTTTTTGAAAAAAATCAGCCATGAAATCCCGGTTGAACTCTATGAGAATGCGGCCGTAGCTGGAGCTGCTTCCAGCAGTTGTCCGGTGGAGATCGCAGATATTAATGAGTACCAGGTCCCCTGTTTTTACCGCGTACACCTGATCCTCTATAAAATAGGTGCGCTCCCCGGACATTTGATAGTAAACCTCATAATGCTCGTGGTAATGGGTATGGGACATGTTTCCCGATTGGGCTTCCTTCAGGTATTCCATCCAGAAGGACTGCTTGATCCTGTCGAAATGCACCTCTGGGCCTGCCATTAAACACTGCTCCTTCCTTTTTAAACAAAACGGACTTTATAAACAGTGTAACTCCTGGATGATAAAAAAGCAAATACTGCAGAAAACGAGCCTTAAATTCCCAAGATATGCAGAGAAAATCGATGGATTTTGTTCTATGATGAGAATGAAATAATTCTGTTTGTGGCGTTAAGCCAAATGCAATCGGAGGGATAGAGATTATGGGAAATAGGACTGAAAAAACAGTCAATACCCGCATTGCCTATATCGGGGGCGGTTCAAGAGGCTGGGCCAGGGGACTTATGAGTGACCTTGCCAATGAAAAGGCTCTTGCCGGTACTGTTAACCTTTACGATATAGATAAGGATGCGGCAAGAGACAACGAAACCATCGCAAACCGGCTTATGCAGCGTGAGGATGTTAAGGGCGGCTGGACCTTTAAGGCCTGTGAAACCCTTAAGGAAGCTCTGACAGATGCCCAGTTCATTGTTATTTCCATTTTGCCCGGAACCTTCAAGGAAATGGCTTCCGATGTTCATGTGCCTGAAAAATACGGCATCTATCAGTCGGTGGGCGATACGGTTGGCCCCGGCGGCTATGTAAGGGCTTTGAGAACGCTTCCCATGTATGAAACCATTGCTCTGGCCATAAAGGAATATGCTCCCGAAGCCTGGGTTATAAACTACACCAACCCCATGACCCTGTGCGTGAAAACCCTTTACAGGGTGTTCCCTGAGGTCAAGGCCTTTGGCTGCTGCCACGAGGTTTTCGGTACCCAGAAGCTGCTTGCGAAAATGCTGGCTGATCTAAAGGGTATTGAGGATGTGAAAAGAGAGGACATAAAGGTAAACGTACTGGGAATCAACCACTTTACATGGTTGGATTCCGCTACTTATGAGGGAATCGATCTTTTCCCGCTCTACAGGGAATTTGTGGATAAATACTATGAAGAGGGCTTTGAGGGTGCGGAAAAGGGCCATTGGATGAACAATTCCTTCACTTCCGCCCAACGGGTTAAATTCGATCTCTTCCGCAGATACGGCATTATCGCAGCTGCCGGGGATCGGCACCTGGCCGAGTTCTGCCCCGGCTCTTGGTACCTTAAGGATCCGGAGACGGTAAAGGCCTGGAAATTCGGCTTAACCACGGTTCCTTCAAGAGTTGAGACTCTGGGCAAGCTCCTTGACGAGACCAAGGGTCTGGTTGAAGGCAAAAAGGAATTCGAGCTTAAGGAAACCGGAGAGGACGGAGTAAAGCAGATTAAAGCGCTTCTGGGCCTGGGAGATCTGGTGACCAATGTCAACATACCCAACAAGGGTCAGCTGGACAATATTTCTCTGGGTGCGGTTGTTGAAACCAATGCCATCTTTACAGCCAACAGCGTAAAGCCCGTTTATGCCGGAAGCCTGCCGAATCCCGTTCAGGGGCTTGTTTCCCGCCATGTATTCAATCAGGAGACCATTGTGGAGGCGGCGCTTAAAAAGGATTACGAGCTGGCCTTTGCCGCTTTTGTCAACGATCCTCTGGTTAATCTGCCTCTTGCCGATGCCAGGAAGCTGTTTGATGAAATGCTAGCCAATACCCGGGCGTATCTGTAACCGTCCGTTATTCCAATTGAAAGCTAGGGGGCATCGAACCCCGAGCTTCTGGCCGAATTTGCTTATGAAAATAGCTGCAAATTAAAAGCCTTAAAAGCCTGCCATCCCCGTTTTGGAAACCCTGTTTGCCTATGGTATGTTAAAAAAGGGTTAACAAGTGGTTCCAATGATAACAAAACGGGTATGGCAGGCTTGTTTTCGCTTTCTTTTTCAGTGTATACTTTAATTTGTAGTCCGGTGAAGCCGGGCTCTTCCGAATTCCCTTCGGGAAAACGGAACTTCAGGCGGGTACACATGGAATTCATGCATAAGGAAAATCGGAAAAGAAAAAGCTCCCATACGAAACGGCGCCACCGTGTGGTCGTTGCCGTTTTAAAGCCTGCGGCAAGGGTGCTTTTTTATTTTCTTAGAAAATTCAAGGAAGAACGGTTCAAAAGTCCGGACAAAAAGCAAGCGTATCTCGTTCTTGCCAATCATACCGCCAACTTGGATCCGGTGCTTCTTTCCCTGAGCTTTTCCTTTCCCATTTATTTTGTTGCCAGCGACAATTTGTTCCGACTGGGGTTTATAAGCCGCCTCTTAACCTTTCTGGTAGCGCCCATTCCCATTGTAAAATCACGGATGGATTCGGATACAATAAGAACCGTTTTAAAAGTAAAGAAGGAGGGCGGCTCCATCGGCCTCTTTCCTGAAGGAAACCGCTGCTATAACGGAGTGACCGGTCACTTTCCCCCTTCTACGGGAAAGCTTTTAAAGCTTCTTGGGCTGCCTGTACTGTTTTATACCCTTGAGGGAGGCTATTTGTCTGATCCCCGGTGGGGTGACAAAGCACGGAGAGGGCCTATGAAAGGCCGTGTGTCAGGACAGCTTTCAGCCGAAGAGGTTGAGGGGCTGTCGGCGGACGCTTTAAACATTATTATAAGAGACAAACTAAAGGTGGATGCCTATGAAATCCAGCGCCTGTCTAAAGCGCCTTATAAAGGGCTTAACAAGGCGCAGCATCTGGAGCGGGTGCTGTTTATCTGTCCTTCCTGCATGGGTCTGGCCGGTTTGAAAAGCCAGGGAGACGAGTTTCTTTGCGGCTGCGGCTACAAGGTACATTATACGGAGCAGGGTTTCTTTGAGGCAGAACCGGGAAAGCCTCTTTATTTCGATTCGGTCTTGGACTGGGATTTGTGGCAGAGAAAAACTCTCGTTCAATGGGTGGAGGCCGATGACGGCGCTTGTGTTACCGATACAGGCAGGCTCTGGTTTTCCGATGAGGAGGAGCGGCTCTACCTTTATGAAAAAGGAAAAGAACCCATTCTTGAGGGCATAGGACGGCTTTCCTTTTATTCCGATCGTCTCCAGTTTATTGAGGGCGGAAGGCTTCGGATTATCTATTTTAAAAATATTGTAAGGATGAGCCTTTGGGGCAAGCAGGTTCTTCAGTTTTCAACAACAGATAGCAGGGATTACGAATTCAAGTCGGATCGACCCAGATCCAGCTATAAGTATATCGCTTTATACAATGTCATTGAGCAGAAACGGAAGGGGATGGATTATGGATTTTTCGGCATCTAATACCCAGCTATGGAACGGAGTTATTCAATTTGGCGTGTTGTCCTTAATTTTACTTATTGGCAATGCTCTTCGAAGGAAGGTGGGGTTTTTACGCAAATCCCTCCTGCCCACGGCCATTATCGCCGGCTTTATTGCCCTGGCGGTAAGGCTTTCAGGCTGGTTTCCACTGGACAAGGAGCTCATGGAGATGATAACCTACCATACCACCGGTATCGGCTTTATTGCTCTTTCCCTTAGAATGCCCCGCAAAAGCGAGATTTCTTCCACCGCCTCACTAAAGCGGGACGGCTTTAAAAGCGGTATGCTAATTGTAAACACCTATTTGCTTCAGGGAATTTTAGGCTTGGTTATCACGGCTTCTCTGGCCTACACCTTCTTTCCCAATCTGTTCAAAGCCTCAGGTCTTTTACTTCCCCTGGGCTATGGGCAGGGGCCCGGTCAGGCAAACAATATCGGCACTACCTATGAAAATACTTACGGCTTTGCCGGGGGTAGCGCTTTTGGCCTGGCTGTAGCCACAATGGGCTTTTTATGGGCCTGCATTGGGGGTGTCATTTACCTTCTCATATTAACAAAGAGGGGAAAGGTAAAACGCACCGGGGAGTTGGGCGATTCCTTCCCTGAGGGGGGAGAACCCGTGGAGGAGGAAGGGGAAATTCCTCTTACTGAAGCGGTTGACAAATCCACCATTCAGATAGCGCTGGTGCTCATGGTCTATCTTGGAACCTTTGCCTTTTCTATTGGCATGGGTTATCTGTTTGATA
Source organism: Bacillota bacterium (assembly GCA_023424865.1). The sequence goes on from JAFADM010000361.1 coordinate 7,068, forward strand.
ATGTAGGCGCTCTGGCTTCACTTAAAGGAACGGTAATGCCGCTTATCTGGGGTTTCAATTTTTTAATCGGCTCCATTCTGGCTCTCGTGGTAAAATGGTTCTTTTCCGTACTCAAAAAGTCGGGGCTTATGAAGCGGCAGTATACTAACAATTACCTTTTGAACCGTATTTCCGGCATCGCCTTTGACCTTATGATCGTCTGCAGTGTCTGCTCCATTGACCTGTCTGACTTAAAGGAGCTTTGGATCCCTTTTATTGTTTTAACAGCCATTGGAGGCTTTGTCACATTAGCCTACCTGCATTATGTATGCAAACGGCTTTATCCCAACTATGAAAGGGAGGGGATGCTTTCCATGTACGGTATGCTGACGGGTACGGTAAGCACGGGGATTGTGCTTTTAAGAGAAGTAGACCCGGATTTTAAGACCCCGGCGGCCAACAATCTGGTTATCGGAAGCTCCAGCGCTATACTTCTGGGCTTTCCCTTTTTGCTGCTTCTGGGAATTGCCCCCAAATCCGATGCCCTTCTTTTTGTAACCATAGGTATTATGACAGTGTATTTTATTATATTAAACTTCCTTATGCTCAAAAAGAGCAAAAAGGTACTTGAATGAAATAAAAAGCGAGCTATTCCGTCAACGCTTCTTATCAATTAGATTGCGGCATAGCACGCTTTAGCAGAACAGGAAAGTAATTTAAAGGAGATTGTAATGAGACTTTATATCATAAGGCATGCGGATCCCGACTATCCCAACAATACCATAACGGCAAAAGGCCATCTTGAGGCCCAGGCGCTTTCCGTAAGGCTGGTTGCCCAGGGCTTGGATAAAGTATTCACCTCACCCCTTAACCGGGCCAGAGAGACCATGAAATATACCACGGATAAGCTTGGCATGGATTATACCATTGAGGAATGGGCAAGGGAGCTGGATATGTGGCTTCACGAATCCCCCTGGGGTCCCATGGCCGTATGGGACGCACCCGGAGCGGATATGCGGGAAAGCCTCCGAAATTCGGGAAAAGATCTGTGGTCGGGCAACCAACACTTTTCCGCAATTAAGATTGATGAGGTTTACCAGCAGGTTAAAAAGGATTCGGACGCCTTTTTAAAGCGTTTGGGCTATGAAAGGGAAGGAGGCAGATACCGGATCCTGAACACCAACAGGGATAAGGTTGCGCTGTTCTGCCATAACGGCCTGGGCCTTACCTGGCTGGCACATCTTCTGGATCTTCCCCTGTCCCTTGTATGGTCGGGCTTCTGGCTTCCCCCCTCATCGGTTACAACGCTATTGTTTGATGAACGTTCCCGTGAATGGGCAACGCCCCGCTGCATCGGTCTGGGTGATGTTTCCCATCTCTATCAAGCGGGGCTTCCTGTGCAACCCAGAGGTATCCTGGCTAATTTCGACTAAGAAAAAGAGCCGGATTATTCCAGATTGAGCTTCTTATTAAGTATGAAGGTGGTCAGGGCATAGAAGGCTGCGCCGAATGCCAGAGGAATCAGGATGAGGTAAACAAGCAACAGTGATTCCAGGTTCGCCGGTATAACGGGCTCCTCTACGCTGCTAATAAATTCTATGGTTCCTGGGAGGGTGTAGAAGGATATAATTCCTACGATTATCTGCGTTACGGTATTGAGTCCAAGAAAGGCACCGAAGGAAACCAGGAGCTTATGATTGGGCGCCATATGGCCTACGGCAATGGCGGCATATAGCATAAGGCTGCTGGTAAAAAGGCTTATGAGGATTCCGGCAATAAGCTCCGTGCTGAGAATAGCCAGGTGGCCGGAGCCTAAATAGGCATCCATTGTGTCAATTAACATGGATAGCTCGGAAACAACATTCCCGAACAGGCCTCGCTCGTAAGCAACTATGAATATGGAGCCAAAGGCAATAATGACGCTTAAAATAACCCAGCTTACAGAAACCAGGAGCTTGCTTACGATATGCTGCCAGGTTTTCACCGGAAGCGTGAACATCAGGTAGCCTTCGTCACTGAGAAGATTTCTGTAAAAACGCTGTATGGTAACTACCACAGTAATAACAAAGATGGCGATAATCATAGCTACATAGAGGAACATGCTGATGCCCTGGGGGAGCTCAAAACGGCTGGTGTTCAAATTCAGCAGAATTTTGTTGATTACGGCAAAAACAAGGAGAACGGCATACAAAGGAAGAAAAATCCTGCCCGTGGCCTTGTATTCATATTTTAAAAGTTTTGTCAGCATTTGAATACCTCCCTGAATAAGTTGTCAACGGATTTACCTCTCTCATCCCTGATGGCATCCACCGAGGATGAAAGAACGATTTGGCCGCCATGAATGAAGACCACGTGATCCAGCACCTTTTCAATGTCGGCGATAAGGTGGGTGGATATAATCACGGTGGCATTTTCGTTATAGTTGGAAATAATGGTTTCCAGAATGTAATCCCGGGCAGCCGGATCCACTCCGCCTATGGGCTCATCCAGAAGGTACAGCTCAGCCTCACGGCTCATAACAAGGATAAGCTGAACCTTTTCTTTTGTACCCTTGGAAAGTGTCTTCAAGCGATCCTTGGGGTTAATATTGAGCCTTTTGAGCATATCGTAGGCTTTTTCCTTTTTAAAATCCTCGTAGAAGTCGGCAAAGAAGGCAATAAGCTCTTCAACCCGCATCCAGTCGTTTAAATAGCTTCTTTCCGGCAAATAGGATACACGCATTTTTGTCTCTACTCCGGGAAGGTAACCACTGATTCGGATGGAACCGGTGGTTGGCGTCAAAAGATTGTTGGCCAGCTTGATAAGCGTGGTTTTGCCGCTGCCGTTAGGTCCCAAAAGGCCTACTATTTTACCCCGTTCCAGGGTAAGATTGACTCCGGATAGTGCTTTTTTGTTCCCAAAGCTTTTGGTGAGATCGGTACAGCTTAGAATGGTGTTCATTGCTTCAACTCCTTTGCCAGATTCATAAGAATGCTTGCGATTTCCTGCTTGTCAAATCCCAGCTTCCCCATTTTTTCAATAAACTCGGCAGCTTGCTCCTGAGCTACCCTGCTTTTCGCCTGCTCAATCATATGGGCATCCTCCGTAATAAAGCGTCCGCTTGTTCTTTGAGTTACAATAAGACCGTCTTCCTCCAGCTTTGCCAGAGCCCGCTGCATGGTATTGGGATTTACCGCAGCCTCCTGGGCCATATCTCTTACCGAGGGGAGCCTTGCTCCCAAAGGAAAGCTTCCTGCAAAGATCATCATTTCGATTTGCTCAATAAGCTGGGTGTAAATGGGTCTGTCGGACTTTAGTTCCCATGGCATGTTACCACTCCTTTGTCAGATCACAAATTTTGATTTTATTGTTGTTGTATTATTGTATTACTGTGTTAATGTATTAAGTTGTTAATACAATAATACAGCGATTAAAAACATTTGTCAACGGATCTGTTCATTTTATTTTCATTGTTTTATGATAAATAAGGAAAAACGGCATGGGGATGTCCCGGACAATGCCGGGGGCAATACCGGGAAACATAGAAAGAGAAAGGAAAGAATGGCTATGAATCTATGGAACGGGAAAAAGAAGGCGCTGACCTTCAGCTACGATGACGGTGTCGGACAGGACAAGCGTTTGGTGGAGCTTTTCAATCGATACGGCATGAAGGGAACCTTTAACATTAATACAGGCATTCAAAGTGCCTCAAGCAAATGGGAAAGAGGTACGGCTGAAATTCGGCGCATGAATGTCAGGGATATAAAGGAAATCTATAAAGGGCACGAGGTAGCGGCCCACTCTCTGACCCACCCCCACCTGGAGGACTTGGACGAGGAAACCATAGAGAATGAATTGGAGCAGGACATGCTTAACATAGAAAGGATATTTGGCCTTAAGCCTGTGGGAATGGCCTATCCCTTCGGAACCTATGACGAGAAAACCCTTAAGGTACTTAAAAAGCTGGGAATCCGCTATGCAAGAACAGTGAAGTCCACGGAGAATTTTGAAATGCAGGCGGAGCTTTTGGAGTTCAGTCCTACCTGCCATCATAAAAACAAGAGCCTTCTGGAGCTGGGACGGGCCTTTTTGGAGCTTAAGCCCGAAACCCCCAAGCTCTTCTATGTGTGGGGCCACAGCTACGAATTTGATGTGGACGGCAATTGGGATATGATTGAGGAGTTTTGTGCTCTTATGGCTGGAAAAGAAGATCTTTATTACGGAACAAACGCAGATGTTTTCGGCCTGTGACTTGACAATGAAATTATATAGAGTATAATTTAATTATATAAAATTAAATAAACCTTCAGGGTTTGGTGAAATTCCATACCGGCGGTACAGCCCGCGAGCCGTAAGGCAGATTCGGTGAGATTCCGAGGCCGACAGTAAAGTCTGGACGAGAGAAGAGGTTTATGCTTGGGATAAGTATGTCTTTTTTGGCCTTGAGGGTGTTTGCCTTCAAGGCCTTTTTGCTTTGAAGGCAGGGGAAAGGGTGATAAATGTGTTATTTAATACGATAGAAGAGGCATTGGATGAAATAAGGCATGGCAGAGTAATTCTCATTGCCGATGATGAGGACAGGGAAAGCGTAGGGGATATGGCTCTTGCTGCAGAGAAGGTTACTCCTGAGACTCTGGACTTTATGAGCAGCAACGGAGGCGGACCGGTGTATTTTGCAGCAGGGGAGGAGGAGCTTGAGAAGCTTAAGGCGGATCACTACCGGAAAGCGTTTTTAGACTCCGGCACGGACGAGGGGTATTTGCCTGTGGATTGGGTTGATTCCTACCAGGGGTATTCCTCTACGGCTAAGGCCCTTACTATAAGAAAAATTCTTGATAAAAACTCCAGCAGGAAGGATTTCAGGCATCCCGGCCACATTTTTCCCATCCCGGCAAAAAAGGGAGGGGTTCTTAAACGGGCCGGCCGGGCCGAGGCTGTTTCCGATTTGGCTTTCCTGGGAGG
>JAFADM010000381.1 GCA_023424865.1 Bacillota bacterium
TGGTCATATAGACGACGGGTGCAGCTTCCGAGTCGGTCTGATGCTCCAGGATGCCTGTGCCGGTTACGGTACCGCTGTCGTTACTGCTTCCAGGGCTTGTACCCGGAGATTCGGGTGAATCAGAAGAGCTTGAATCCACACTGCCTGGCGAAGGGCTTTCAAATTGCTCGGCAGTCTCAAGGTTACTATCGCCGGAAGCTCCACTGCATCCGGCCAATAAGATCATGATAAGCCCAATGATGAGAAGAACGGGTAACCAACGTTTCATAGGACACCTCCATCATTTAAATATGGCTATTTGCCATACTTAAACATAAAGGAAAAATGTGAGAAATCTGTGAGAGAACTATGAAGAAAGAATAAGACTTCTTGCTCCGGACAATCCTCACCAACAGTAAATTCCATAGTAAAAGAGACCTTGGTGTACAGGTCTCTTTTACTATGGAACACTATTTTATTTCTATAAAAGTTAAACCTTTAAAGATCCACGGAAGCCTCTGGAAGAATAGTAAGATTCCGCACCGTTATGGTAGAGAAACACGGTGTCGTAGCGGCAATCACAAAAGACGGCTCCACCCAGTTTTCTAATAGAATCCGGTGTTTTTACCCAACTCGAGGTTTTCACATCGAACCTTCCAAGTTTTTGAAGCTCCCGGTATTCCTCTTCATTTAAAATCTCTATGCCCATGGCCTCAGCCATGTCAATAGCGCTATTTTCCGGTTTATTTTCTTTCCTGGACTCCAGCGCTTCACGGTCATAACAAATACTTCTGCGGCCTTTTGGACTTTCCGGTGAGCAATCATAGAACAGGTATTTATCTGTTTTTTTGTCATAACCCACACTATCGGGCTCTCCTCCGGTTATTTCCATTTCATTAAGGGACCACAGGTTATCACTGTTAGCTTCAAGCCTTGCCTGTACTTTATCCCATTCAAGATCCTTATGGCGGTTCATATTCTTCACAAACCGGGCCTTCAATGTTCTAAGCAATTCCTCACGAAGTTCCGGCGACAACTCTTTTTTCTTTTTGATTACCTTACTCTGGGCCATAGTAGATCCTCCCTCCTATTTATCAGGTCAGCAAATGTAATGTGACACTTATTAATATACAAACCCTGAAATCCTTACTTATAAACGTTTTTTACTTATAAACGCTTTTGTTGAAAGCCCGGGGTTTGCAGCCACCGCCATGAACAGCCGGGTTCTCTGCCGCTTATGATAATAGAGATATCCTTGTTGGTTATAGCATATACATTTTTCAATCTCCATAACCAGTGCAAACCCTGTTTATGTGCAATAACTGTTCAATAGGTCCTAAGACCGTCCCCCTGTGCTCAGGCTTTTTGAAGGCAAGCGGCAAGACCCATAGCGACGGCAGCTTGGGAAATTGTTGATAGCCGATTGAAAATTAAATAAAATGACATAGGATAGACAGCATAATCTTCCGGTTTCGCATTACACTATTTAAGAAGGGAGGCGATAAGATGGCAGATGAAATTAAGGTTAGCCCGACACCTATTCAGCGCAACTTACAGGATGTTGCCCTGGAACTAACACAATTATATTACCGTGACCGTGTAGTTGGTGAAGTTGGAAATATCCAGGAAACTTATCTTAAATTCTTTTCTATTGCCAGTCATGCCTTTAACAGCTCAAATGAAAGACTTGATGCTTATTTGCCGGACTCAATAAAAAATCCAGTAGAATAATAGAATAAAAGCAGTACATAAATTTACAAGCACCTTCATAAGGTGCTTGTTCTTTGCTGGCAGTCCTTTGCGTAAAAAAATCTGGGGTGTTGGATGCCCGATCTTTTGTTTTTCTACAGCTTATTTCGTGAATGCCATTGAAGCGTGAGCCCAGGTGAGCTGCACTCCATCTATTGGAAAACCTCCATCAAGGCTATGATAACAGTTCATCCAGAACCTCAAAGTAATTTTCAAAGGTCTTGCTGCAACAAAGAGGATTAGAGATGATGATGCCTTCTGCCTTGAGTCCCAGCAGCGTAAAGGCCATGGCGAACCGGTGATCGTCATAGGTTTCGATGATGGCACCATGGGGTATGCCGGGCCAAATGAGAATATTTTCACCATCAGCCTCACATTGGACACCCACCCGGGTCAATTCGTTAACAATGCCTTGCATGCGATCGCATTCCTGCAAACGAATATGGGAGACGCCTCTGATAATTGTCGGACTTGAGGCAAAAGGTGCAAGAGCGGCCAAAGTCATCGCCTGATCGGAAAAGTCGTTCATAGTGATATCAATACCGCCATAGCTGCCCGCAGTGGGTCCGATTACCCTGACGCCCTCTTCCGTTTCGAGGATTGCACATCCAAGTTTTTCCAGTACACCAAGGAATTTAATATCTCCTTGCATAAGGTTCATGCGTACCCCTTTCACCGTGATTTCGCCACCCTTAAGCGCCGCCATGGCATAGAAATAACAGGCAGCGGAAACATCCGGTTCGATGGCATAGACAGAACCATGGAAGGTACTGCCTGCCGGTATGCAATAGTCGGAACCATTTAAGGCTACGGCAGCTCCGAACTGTTCCAGCATTTTTCTTGTAACACGGATATAGGCACCATCCACTTTCTCACTGGTAATATGGATGGTCATACCGGATTTAATCATCGGGCCCATCATAAGGAGGGCACTTAAAAACTGGGTGCTCTTTGTTATATCAAGTGAAATATTCCTGCATATGCCCCCGTTGCCTGTAACCCTAACGGGAAGATGTTGCTCGCTTTCCAGATAATCGAAGCCGGCGCCCATGAAAGTCAAAGCCTCAAAGAGGGGTTTCATCGGTCTCTTTTTCATCTGTTCCGAGCAGTCGATCACATAAGTTCCGTCAGATAAGGCCAGCATAGCCGTCAGAAATCTTGCTGCCGTACCTGCGCTTCCCACATCGATTACGGCTTCTTTTCTTGGTATACTGCCGCCAAGACCTTTAACGGTGACGATTTTTTCAGATTCATTAATCTCTACTTCAAAACCAAGGTTGATTAAGCTGCTTAAAAAATGTCTGGAATCATCGCTGAACAACACTCCGGTCAGGGTTGTCCGCCCTTCTGACAACGCGGCCATAAGCAGCGCACGGTTAGTGATGCTTTTTGAACCCGGTACTTCTACAGTGCCGGTGATTGGTCTGTTTTGTACGGGTACATGATAGTAGGTATGGCCTTCTTTGATTTCAAATAGTTGATCCTTCATTGCTTTCTCCTGCATCTTCAATAACCAGATAATTGATTGCGTATTCGGCGGGACCGAACACGTGCGGGTGTATATAATTACCGATTTTACCGAGTGGGTATCTCCTTTGTATTCTATCGGAGCTGCATAAAATCCAAATACCTTTTAAATATAGCCGAAAACTCCTGCCGGTTGGTCACCTCAAAATGGTGATAAAGCTTGTTGAGCCGGTAGTCTACCGCGCTGGGGGAAAGAAACAGATACTCCGCAAGTCCCGGCAGGGGCTTGTCCGAAAGCAGCCACTTCACAATGGCGAGATTATTAGGGTCCTCGTTGGACAGAAACATTTCCAGCTTCACTATCACCGAGAGGTTGGGATCCGAATAGGAGCTTACGTTGCTGCAATCGGGAAGGCTATAGCCCTGCTGCCCCGATATTGAAAAAGGAATGCTTTCTGTGGATTGTCTGGGACAAAAATCCCCGTCAATGGTAATCGTCATATTGGATATGTGGGGATTCCCATACATGTAAAGGGATGTAAAAACGGCCTGCCGACCAAGCTCCGTATGGTTCAGGGTAGCAGAGGTTATGGAGGGTTTTGAAAGTCTTGACAGCAGCGTGTTTCCAAAGGAAGCCAGGTACATATCCCTGGGAACCTCAATATTTCTTTCATATAAACGCGGCAAAAGATAAACGGCATAGAGATCGTTGCTTGAAATAACGGCGTCATAGCGGTGGATGTCGTTAAGGAGTGCGTCGGTGCATGCGGAAACATCACCGGAGGTACAGTAAATATCCTTCTCGTTCAGCGAAAGCCCTAAAAGGCTGACTGTTTGAAGGTAACCCGCGCTGCGCTTCTGATCTGCCGGCGAGGAGGGATTTATCCCAAAGAGGGCTATGGAACGCCGTTTTGCGTTATACAGATAGTGAACCATTACATTCATATCCTTTTGGCGATCCAGAGAGACGGAGCTAACCTGATTTGAAATAAACTCAGGATTTGAGCTTGCAACGCAAACGTGAATACTGTGAGCACTGGCAAAGCTAAGCATGCGGTAAAACCAACGGTTTGTCTCACCTGCCAGAATTAAAACAGCGCCAGGGGGAAGTACCTTGTCAGGATTTTCCATTACCTCAATGGCGGCTCTCTGACGTTTGGCGTCAAGCCCAGATTTTAAGCCTATGAACAGCTCCCTGTACCACGGAGTTTTTGCGTAATGCGGTTCAACCCATACGAATAAATCGGCTCTCCCCTTCACTTACAGCCTCGTTTCTCTCGGTAGTATTTCGAGCAGCGAGTAAATCATTAAAGTTAGTAAATAAATATTTTATCTGGTATTGCCTACTCTGTCAACCTTAAATGTTCCGCAATATATGTCTTGTAAATCAGGTGGATTACAGGCCTGTTTAGCATTATGATAAAAGCAACAAGGCAAATAAAATATTGCATAAAACAATAGAAAGGGTGGATAAAATGGTTTCTGGCATAACTAAATGCAAGTTAGTGCCGGTGAAAATTTCAAAAAAACGAAAATATTTAAAAAATATTGCCACCAACTGGCAGTTATATGTTTTCATTCTTCCCCTGGTCGTCTATTTGATACTTTTCCGGTATATGCCCATGTACGGCATACAGATCGCATTTAAGGATTACAATGCAGTCTCCGGGATTTGGGGAAGTGATTGGGTGGGCTTTAAATATTTTCAGCAGTTTTTTAATTCTTATTATTTCCCTGCCCTCATGAAGAACACGCTCACCATAACTCTGTTGAATCTGCTGATCGGTTTTCCGTTTCCTATTCTCATGGCCCTGTCGCTGAATGAAATCGGAAACAGCGCTTTCAAAAAAACCGTACAGACAATCACCTTTGCCCCCCACTTTATTTCTACAGTTGTTATGTGTGGGATTATCGTTATTTTTACAAATCCCTCAAGCGGGATTATTAATCACCTCTTAGCAGCTATTGGCCTTGAGCGTTACAATTTTATGCAGGACGCCGCCATGTTCAAATGGATATATACCCTATCGGATATCTGGCAGGAAACCGGATGGAATTCCATTATCTACATCGCCGCCCTCTC
>JAFADM010000383.1 GCA_023424865.1 Bacillota bacterium
TAAAAACCCTCATCGGTCTGTGTCCCCAGGAGATAGTTATATGGGAACAGCTGACATGCTTTGAGCAGTTAAAATTTGTTGGGATTTCTTATGGCCTTTCTTCTAAAGAAGCCGGAAAACGAGGGGATAGCCTTCTGGAAACGCTTGGACTTAAGGATAAAAGAAATAAGCTTGCAGGAACCCTTTCCGGCGGCATGCAGAGACGGTTGAACATGGCCTTGGCGCTGGTCCATGATCCCAGGCTTGTTATTCTCGACGAGCCCCAGGCTGGGCTGGATCCGCAAAGCAGAATTCTTGTGCGTGATTTCATCAGGCACCTGGCAAAGCAAAAAACCGTTATTCTCACAACTCATGATATGGATGAGGCTGACAGGCTGTCGGACCAAGTTGCTATCATTGACCATGGGAAGATCCTTTTGATTGATACACCGGAGCAGATAAAGGTAAAGTCCGGTGCGGGGGATATTATTCAGATAAGAGTAAGCGGAAAAACACGCTATGAAATGGAAAGACTTCTTATTACGCTGCCTATGGGGTTTACGGAAAAAAAGTTCTCGGATGACCTTTTACAGCTGGGAGCAACTGACGCTGCCGCCCTCATTCCTGCTATCAATACAACCCTGAAAGCCTTTAATATACCAATCCATGATATGACAATAAGAAAGCGGACACTGGAAGACGCGTTTATTTCCATGACAGGAAGGGGGCTGCGTGAATGAAGCTGGCGGCGGCTGTCATTAAATCCCTTAAAGAGAATCTAAGGGACTGGAAAGTACTTATGATGGTTCTTGTGTTTTCCCCATTTTTTTTATTAGTTATGTTCCTTCTTTATGGAAGTGATTCGACTACATACAAAGTTGGCATCGTAGATTTTGACGGGGGAAAACCCGCAGCAGAGCTGATAGAAGCCATAAAAGGCATAGAAGGCCAGGATGGCGAGGAAATGTTCCTTATAACTACCATCGTTGATGTTGATGAGCTAAAGGCCCTGGTTAAGGATAAAACCCTTGATATTGGTGTTGTCATTCCGGACAATTATTCTCAAAAGCACCGTGAGGCGGAAAGTGCAACCGGGAATGATCCTGCCATAGTGGATTTTTACGGAAGCATGAGCAATGTACGTTACACGGTTGCTGCCGTAATGACGGCGGATGCTCTTGTAAATAAGGGCATGGAGGCCATGGGGATTACACTGCCCGCTACGGTATCTGAAACCTTTCTGGAGAAGAATTTGCCCATGAATGAGTTTGACAGCTATGCCCCGGGATTGATTACGCTGGCAATTCTCATGATTCTTTTTACAGCTTCGGCGTCCATCGTAAAGGAAAACGACAAAAAAACCCTTATCCGGCTCAAGCTCAGCCGTCTTGGAGCTTTTAATTTTCTCACCGGCACATGTATTGTACAAACCATTATTGGAACAGCCGCCCTTGTCCTGGCTTATTTTACCGCCCTTGGACTGGGGTACAGGCCTGCGGGAAGCTTTGGCATTATCCTTTTGGTTGGCATAATCTCCAGTCTCGCCATGGTATCCATAAGCCTTGTGGTGGCAAGCTTTTTAAAAACGGTTTTTGATGTGCTGACTGCCGGATGCTTTCCCTTCTTTATACTGATGTTCTTTTCAGGGGCCATGTTTCCGCTTCCGAAGCTGGAGCTTGTTACAATCGGCGGACATTCACTGGGTGTTACGGACATTCTGCCCCTTACCCACACGGTAAACGCGTTTAACAAAATTCTAAATTACGGCGCGGGATGGGAGGACATACTCTTCGATATGGTTCTTCTTGTACTGCTTACAGCAGCCTTTTTCTGGGCCGGATTGGTTCTGTATCACAAGCGCAGGCTTTCCAAAGCTTAAAGGCGTTCGCCATCCCTGCATATTGACAAAACAATGTTCTGTAAAACATAATTGCATTACAGAGCATTGTTTTGTCATGGGAGGAGATTTTTATGGCACGTATTGTAAAGGCACCCGACATAAGACGTCAGGAGCTGATTTCTATTGCATTGAGTCAATTTATTAAGCACGGCTACGAAAAAACCTCCGTTCGCTCCATCCTTAATGAGGCTGGCGGAGAAATCGGCATGTTTTATCATTATTTCAAATCCAAAAATGAGATTTACGAAGCGGCACTGGAGAAATACAACGCAGCCTTTATTGACAATTTGGACCGGTTTGCCCAAGCGCCTGATTTGTCTTTTCAGGATAAGCTTCTTAAGATTTTCTCGTGTGTATCGGATTCAATATCAGAATACCGCCGGATGGCTTCTCAAAAAGCAAATCCTGATATTATGACCCTTCTTCATTCACGAACCTTATTGAAACTTGAGCCTATGGTGGAAACGCTTCTGGCAGACGGCCTGAAGAGGGAGGAGGCAGTTGGCAAACCTATAGAAAACACCCATTTGCTCAGCCGCTTTATCCTCTATGGGGTAAGTGCTGTCATACACGATTCGGAGGTATCCTCCATGGAAGAAAAAACACGCAGTATCAAGGCCCTCATCAATAAATTGCTGGAACAAAAGCCGGAAGGTGAGGGTGCCGTATGAGGGTTCTGTTTGTGAATTTGCCGTACTCCGGACACATTTACCCGACTCTGGGCCTGGTTCAGGAATTAATTGAACGCGGACACCAGGTGGCCTATGTGTTAACACCGGAATGGGAACAGAAAATAGCGGGGCTTGGCGCAGAATTTATAGGCTATGACAATCACCCAAAGCTCTCAGTTCAAATGAGAAGGGCCTATCATGCCGCTCTTTCCGCTGTTCCTCATTATGATCTGATTTTGTATGAACAGTTCTTTTTTCTTGGGAAGCCTCTTGCCGAAAAATTCAATAAGCCGGTGGTGAGAATTTTTACCTCTCTGGCAGCCAATGACAAGCTGATGTACATATATGTCCGTTCAGGGGGATTGTTTGGCCTTTTTCGCTGGAAATGGGTATGCAAAAGCTGGACTAAAGAGGTTGCCCAAGGGATTCCTCTGAAAACAGACAGCTGGCTGGAGGAAATAACCCACAATCCTCCGGAGCTTAATCTTGTTTATACGGTAAGAGACTATCAAATGTACGCGGATGAATTTTCAGACACGCAATATAAGTTTCTAGGCCCATCCATTTATGAGCGCCCAAATGAGGGAGCTGATCTGCCTTTAGACAGTCTTAAAAAGCCCATTATCTATATTTCGCTGGGTACCATCTTTAATAAATCCAAAGCCTTTTACAAAAAGTGCTTTTCAGCCTTTGGAAATGAGGCTGCAACGGTTATTATGCCTGTGGGTGATAAAACGGATCCCAGCCGCATGGGCGCCATACCGGACAATTTTATCGTTAAAACCTTTGTTCCACAAATAGAAGTACTTAAAAAAGCAGATGTTTTTATTACACATGGAGGCGTAAACAGTATAAACGAAGCCCTGTACTTTGGAGTGCCCATGGTGGTTATTCCGGCTCATACGGATCAGCCCGCCAATGCAGGGCGTGTTGAAGAGCTGAAGCTGGGGAGGCGGTTAAGCCGAAGGCACTTAACACACGTGAATGTTAAAAAGACAACCATGCTCGTTATGTCCGATCCGGAGATTCGTCATAATATTTCAGAAATGCAGAAAAAGATGCATGAGGCAGGGGGCAACCGCTATGGAGCTGATGTCATCCTTGCCTATGCTTTCGGTTACCGGTCCGATCAGGCTTATAAAGAGATGGAGTGAGTTGTGGGATCTAGTCAGGCAGCAAATGAACCGTTTATTACCGGTTAAAGCCAAAAGATTAGTTATTGACAGCGCCAGTCTAGTTTGTTAGACTAAGTGTGCAGTCTAAAATGTTCGACTGGAGGAAGCTCTATGCTGCAAGACCTGAAGCTAACCAATGCGGATTACCGTTTACTATCAATTGTATGGGATACGGAGCCCATAGCATCGCCCGAACTATGCAAGCTGGCAGAAGGCCAGCTGGGATGGAAACGAACCACTACTTATACCGTTCTAAAGAGGCTTTGCGACAAAAAGCTTCTGCAAAACGAAAATGCCATTGTCACATCACTTATTGGACGTCAGCAGGTACAAAAGGCTGAAAGCCGTCAAATGCTCGAACGTAGCTTCGAGGGCTCACTGCCCAAATTCATAGCTGCGTTTTTGGGCGATGAAGTTATAACGGATGACGAGGCGGAGCAAATCAAGCAGATGATCGATGCGTACAGGAGGCGGAAGTGATGGAGGAATTGTTTTTAAAAATCCTCAACATGAGCATCACCGCAACCTATGTGCTTGTGGCGGTATTGATACTGCGACTGCTTTTAAAGCGCGGACCCAAGTGGATATCCTATTCGCTCTGGAGCCTGGTTCTTTTTCGGCTTGTCTGCCCGGTATCCTTCTCATCAGCGCTTTCGATTTTTGGGAGAATCGGCAAAACCACCTCTGTAAAAAGCAGCCTTGAGTATATCCCGGAAGATATCGGCAGAATGGCAATACCTCAGCTTGAGATCGTTCCGGGGAGTATAAATACGGTCATTAACAACGCCCTGCCGGCCCCAGCCCCTGCGGCAAGCGTCAACCCCATGCAGATACTCATCTTTATCGGCGCCTGCATTTGGATGACGGGTATTGCTGCTATGCTCCTATACAGCGCTATTTCCTATCTGAGGCTGAAATATCGCCTGCAGGATGCGACACTGCGTTGGGGTAATGTGTTTGAAACTGATAAAATTACCTCGCCCTTCCTGTGTGGCCTTATAAAGCCCCAAATTTATCTTCCGATGGATCTTAATGGAAATGAGGAAAATTATGTTCTGTACCATGAACAGACACACATAGCACGGAAGGATCACCTTATAAAGCCCCTGGCGTTTCTCGTCCTGTCGTTGCATTGGTTTAACCCGTTTATGTGGCTGGCATTTATTCTCATGAGCCGGGACCTTGAAATGAGCTGTGACGAGCGTGTGATTTCCAAGCTTGATTCAGAGGGGAAAGCCGGATATTCAACCGCCCTGATGCGTCTAGCAATGAAGCGCCCCAGGCTTTCGTGGAGTCCCCTGGCCTTTGGTGAAAGCAATGTCAAGAGACGCATAAAGAATGTGCTTAATTTTAAAAAACCTGCCGGATGGGTCGTTGCGGTTTCAGTTATTCTCGCCATATTATTAGGTATTGCCTGCGCTGCAAACCCTGCCGATGCCAAGGAACCGGCTTCAATCCCTCAAGGTGAAAAGGAGCCGGATACAATATTAGAACCTGCTTCGCCTAAATTATCACCGGTGCAAACTATCGGCATCGATATGCCCCAAATTGACTATGCCGATGACAATAGAGTAATTTTCCATGGGTATTTCGGCCTTTTTGTTTATGATGTACAGGCACAGATAATAATTCGATCGCTTGATCTTGAGCCTATAGGCTGCCATCAAACTCAGGGAAGCGACGCCTGTGAGGTTGCAGTCAGCCTGGACGGCAGCAAGGTATTTATGAGAACGATGGAAACAAATAAGATGTACATATGGGATTTGACCGCTGAGCCGGAGGTCTCGCTATCCAAAGCATCCTATGAAAGTGACTGGCCTGAAGCTGACCAGCGTTTCACCACAGTAGACATTCGAACAGCCGTGGAAAACGCCAATGGGAATTACAGCTACCGTGCCGCTGATTTTGGAAACGGCTCCTATGGGTACCTTCATAACACTGACTGGACCTTGGGTACGCTAACCTATACACGGGCGGGCGGCAGAACGTACCGATTATTTGATTTTGATACGCCTGTTGAGGAGTGGGTGCTTATAAGCCGGGCGGATGTGGATCAGGATAAGCGTGAGGATTCAATCTATCTTGATAAAGCACAAATCAATGAGCAACTCGTTTCCCTTCGTATCTTTGACCCACTTGGTGCCGAATTATGGAGTCAGGAGCTCTCCACCTCCCATGCAGGCTGGTCTCAGCTGTTCCTCTGCGAGCTGGACGGACGGCAGTATCTCCTTAGATACAACCCCGCCATGTACCAGGGTTACTGCTCCTATGTGTATACGCTTTTCACTCTGGAAAACGGAAATGAAAAAACATTCAGCACCAATACGCTTGAGTTTGATATCAATGGAACCCAGGAACTGGAAGCCGTCAGGATGATTGCCTTTGCGGATGAAGTAAATGCGCTGCTGGGAAAAAGCACTCTTCTCATAAGCAGTGATGGCGGCACTTTTTACTTTGGTCCGGCGTCGGCAGAGCCCTTTTTTGAGAGATTTTCCTGGCTGGACGATTATCCCCAGCTTTACGAGAATGGAGACACACTTGAAACGAAGTTAAACAAATACAGCGAGTATGCGGCTTCAAATCGTAATTTATCGGAAGACGATTGAGTTTGTTTATCCAAAGATTGGGTTTGATAGATGTTTTAGTATCTATATCCATTCAATGTATTGATGTTTAGCATCAAATAAAACGAATAAAACAAAAAAGAAGAGAGGCAAAAGCCCTTGGGGGACACTGCCTCTCTTTTGCTTTTCTATATGGACTTATGGACTTATGGACTTATGGACTTGAGAAATGGGCCATAACCTTGGTTTTCCAATCCGTGCAAAAGGCTATGTTTTTTAATATAGACCCATGTCTTTTAATTCACCCTTGCCTCTGTGCTATAACACGATG
>JAFADM010000428.1 GCA_023424865.1 Bacillota bacterium
GTGCCAGCAAAAAGTAGATTTCCACCCGCAGCCTTCGGCTGGTTTTTCGCTGCAGAAGCTTTAATAACCTCTCCTGGCTTTCATTATATTTTTTGGTGTAGAAAAAGCGCTCCGCAATGAGCATTTCCGTACTCAGCAGCATCTTTGAGCTTACAGGGGCAAGCAAGGGAACCTTGGTTTCAAAAAGCTCTTCCGCCAGCTCCATTTCTCCCATTAGATAAGCGCAGGTAATCCGATTTAAATAGAAAGTAAACAGGGTACCGTTCTTCAAAGACAGCAGGGACAAATCGATGGAATCCAGCAGATCTCTGGCCGCCGTTAAATCCCCTTTAACAATAAGTCCCGCCGCCAGATTAATGTCAATAAGAGCTTTGAATTTGGGCTTCTTGCCTGCTTTAGACAAAAGCTTTTCTGTTGCCTTTAAAAAGGCGTCAGGATCGCAGCTGTCCTCAAGAAGGCCGTTCCTTTTTTTGTTCAGGTAAACAGTAATCAGGGTGTAAGCGGTAATAATGGTGATAAAAGTTATTACACCGGATAAAACAGGCTTATCGGTCAGGAAGGCTAAAGTCAGCATCATAGCCATTGTAGAGACAAATAATAAAAGAGTGGAAAGCATATTCGGAGTACCCCTTATCAGTTCATATGCCAAGATCATAACTTAAGCAGACAGAAACTTCAACTTAAAGGGAGTCGAAACCCTGACCTCCTGGCAGTGGTTCCCCGGGACAAGGCGAAAAGGGGGGTGGACTTAAAGCTCTAACGCGTGATCAAAAAACAGGATGGCCTGACGGTTATGCTCAATGGAAAAAAGAATGTGACCGTTTTCATAGAAGCCGTCGGCATAGTCGTAGCTGCCGGGGAATTCGGTCATTACCCTTTTATAGGGCCAGGTCTTCATGTCGTCGTTGGTTATCCATACCTCCAGGGGAAAGCGCTGTGCCCACCCGGACTTTTCATAACCTTTATTGTTGGGCGTATGTATGAGAGCGATTTTCCCATCGGGCAGAGGAATCAGCTTGGGCTTGTTGGAGGGATTGGGGATATCCGTTTTTACTTCCGGGCTCCAGGTCAGGCCGCCGTCAAGGGATTCACTGTACCACAGAAAGCCTGAGGCGCATTTTCGAAGCAGCATGGCGACGCGCCCGTCGCTAAGCTCGGCAAGGGTGGGCTCCGACCAGGCCCAGCCGTTGACGGTGGGGGATTTGACGGGCCGGTTGCAGGGTTCATAAGTCTTTCCGTTGTCATGGCTCAGGACGACGCCATTCTCTACTTCGTCCATGTAGGTTTTCATTATGAACCTTTCCTTCTTTTCAAGGAAAAGACGGTTTTGCTCCGGGGAGATGTCATAATGCTGATAGGGTACCAGCAGGGTGCCGCTTTTCAGCCTCAGCATGCCCCTGAAGAAGGTAAAGCTCCCGTAATGGGGCGGCGGACCGGCATTGGACCAGGTGTAGCCGTTATCCGTGCTTTTCATGACAACGCAGTTCCAGTTGATGAAGCCGCCGTTGTGGAGAGTGAGAAAGACGCTGATTTCATTCTCTACGACCATCACCTCCGTGGCATAAACGGCCTGGCCGTCTTCGGGGAAAATACTGACCGGCCTGGTCCAGGTCTCGCCGTTATCCCCGCTGTGAAAGACATACACTCTGTTACCGGGAGCGGGCTCGGAAATATCGCCGCACTGGGCGACACACAAAAGCTCACCGTTTGGCATTCGGCGAAGAATGGGCTCACAGCACAGTGTGTCCTTATAAATTTGTTTGATTCGGTTCATGGGAATCCTCCTTTATCCTATTGGCAATAGCTCGCTGCGATATGGCAAAAGCCTCCTCGATATGCTGTTCCATGAGGGCAAGACTTTGCTCGGGGCTGTTCATAAGATGGCCCATAAGTTCAATGTGACGTGGTTTGAAGGTTTGAATAAACTCCATTTCGTACGCCTTTGAATCGGTCATGTTCAAATTGAAGATAGCGTATAACAGACCTGCCATGTTTTCCCAGGCCTGCAGCAGGGCTTTGTTTCTGCTTGATGCCACAATGCTCCGGTGAAAATCCGTGTCTATAACAAGAAGCTCCCGGGCGTTTTTCCCGTCGGAGGCGGCGACGGCCCCCAGTGCTCCAAGCATGGGGCTGCAGTATTTATGGCCACTTTCAAAGACCTGGCGAATGGAGGTCAGCTCAATATGCCGTCTTAAATCATAAAGGTTGCGGATATCCTCCGGCTCCAGGCTTTGAACCTGTTTGGTTCCGTTTTTAAGGGCAGTGATAAGCCCCTCCTTCTCCAACACAAAAAAGGCACTGCGCACAGAGGCGCGGCTGCAACCGTATTTTTGGGCGAGACTGATTTCCCGTACCGGTTCCCCCGGATGATATTTCCTGAGAACAATGTCCAGCCTAAAGCTTTCCAGTACGGTCTGCACGGTGTTATTTCTGGACAGAACACCGTAATGATCGGTAAATTCCATAGCTTAAGCCCCCTTTTACCGTTTCCTCAGGGATAAGATAGCATGAAAGCTTTATACATGTCAACAATAACTAAAAATTGTCGACAAATATTTATAAGAACGTCTTCTGACGGAATAAGGCCTTTTTATACCGGAAAAAATACCGTTTTTTACCCATAGGGACATTTGCTCCTGCCCTGTGATAAGATTAAAATCAGAATTGAAGCATAAAAGGTAGGCTGTCGATGTATAAGATGCTCATTGTGGATGACAACAACAAGGACAGGCGGCTGCTTCGTGAGATGATTGACTGGCATACTCTGGGTATTACCATTGCGGGGGAAGCTGTCAACGGCCGAGACGCGCTGTCGCTGGCAAGAGAGCTGGAGCCGGATTTGGTGGTTACAGATATCGCCATGCCCGTCATGAACGGAGTGGAGCTTGCCCGGCAGGTAAAGCAGCTTTTGCCTGAGGCTAAGTTTATCTTTATCAGTTTTTATGAGGATTTTGAGTTTGCTCGTTCGGCTATTGACTTCAATGTCTGCGGGTATGTGGTGAAGCCCTTTCGCCCTGATGAAATACTCAAGTCCGTCTATAAGGTTCTCAATATAATTAAAAGCAAGGAAAAGCAGGAAAAAGAGGCCAGGCGGATGGCGGAGGAGCTGTCTGCCGCAAAGCCGGTGCTCCAGGAGAATTTCTACAGGGAAATCCTCTTCGGGGTTAATAAAAATCCCCTGGACATTGAAAAGCGGCGCAGCTTTTTGAATATTCCCATCAGCTTATCCGATTTAATCCAGGTGCTGTGTATCCGTTTGGAGGGAATGGGGCAGAGCATGGATATCAGCAGCCAGTACATGACAGAGCTTAATATAAGGAAAATGCTTGAGGAGAAGGCGGACGAGAGCTTCCTGGCCATACTCCAGACCTCCGCCACCGAATTTATCATGCTCCGGCGCATGAAGGAGGAATTGGAGGAGGATGACAGCTTCCAGCTTGCCCTGACGCTCTATTACAGCATCAGGGAGCGCTTTTCACTGGATGCCGCCATAGGCATCAGCGAAAGGGAAAAAAAGCTGGAGGAGGTGCACCGGCTCTATCTCCAGGCCCAGCGGGCCGCCCGTTCGGAATATTACGGCTTTAATGTTCCCATTGTTTATTATGCTGAGGTGGAAAACCCAAGACTTGTGGATGTGGAGAAGGATATCGGCGCGGACAAGCTTTTTTCCCAGGTGGAGGATTTGCTGCTGACGCCGGACGACGAGGAAATCCGGCGCTTTTTGGACAGCTTTATCGACGGCGAAACATCTATGGTAGGCAGCGCTTATTTGCGGTATTTCGCGGGCTCGTTGGTGAATATCCTCCAGATTATTCTTTTTGAACGCAATATTGAGTTTAAAAATGTGTTTAACGACAACCTGAGCGTGTGGCGCAAGCTTTATGAGTTTAATACCATACTGAACCTGAAGAACTGGCTGTTTAACATCCTGCTGTCGGTTAAGCAGTATCTTCTCGATCCGGCGGTAACCAGGAACGGCAAACTGGTGGGGGAAATCAAGCAGTGGATTCATCAGCACTATACCGATCCCATCACTCTGAGGGACATTACCTCAGGGGTATACATGAGCGCCAAGCATGCCAATGCCATTTTCAAAAGCGAAACCGGAAAAAGCATTTTCGAATACTTGGTGGATTTTCGTGTCAGGGAAGCCAAGAAAATGCTTTTGTCGGGGGATGTGCGCATTTATGAAGTGGCGCAGAGGGTTGGGTATACCAATCAGTCCCATTTTTGCCTGCTGTTCAAGCAAATGACGGGTATGTCTCCCAAGGAGTTTCGAGACGCCAACGGAGCAAGGAGCAGGTTATGAAAAATGGAATAAAACTGGCTTACCGAAAAAAGCTGGTCCTATCCATCTTTGCCGTTGTTGTGGTTCCGTATCTTTTGTTTGCGGCCTTCTATCTTCGCTATGTCATTAACGAAAACCGCCAGGATCTCTTTGAACAGCAGCAGGGACAGATGAGCCGGAATGTGGATGAGGCCCTCCAGCTATTTTCGGTGTGCACCCAAAAGCTCGCTATGGCTGAAAACGATTCCGTGCTGCAGAATTATCTCGTACAGGGTACGGACAAGCTTTCAGAGCTTGTTACACTGAGATATTATCTTCTCAACTACTACAATTCCATGATACTTTCCAATCCCTGGACCGATGTGACGATTTACAGCCTCAATCCCGGCGTCATTCCCATTGAGTGCATCCGGCCCGCGGAGGAGCTGGCTCCTGATATCCTGGAGGAATGCCTTTCCATAAGCCCGGACTCCGAACGCTTTTTGTTCAGAGTGGAGCCCGAGGATGGCCTGGACGCTTCAAAGCCCGGACAAATTACCTTTTATAAAGCTAATAAACGTATCAACGGCGTTCCCTTCGCCATTACGAAGATGACGCTGGATATCGGCCGTCTTGAAAAGATTTTCAATTCCTACAGCCTGAAAAATACCGGAATGAGCTTTTATATCTATGACAGCGCTGTCATCGGACTCACCTCGGGCCTCTTCCCGGGAGAGAACAGTCAGAAGGAAATGGTTCCTTTTAAGGACGGGGCCTACCTCATAAGCCGTGTGGAGTGGACCGGGAAACGCTTTGCCGCCAATACCCTCCTTATGGAAAGCGGCAGGGAGCCTGGCGACTTGGGCGCTTTCTCCTACCCTTATGGCCTGTTTGTTTCCACCATCCCCAACGAAGGCATCTATGACGGAACAGGCATTGCGGCGCTTTTCCTGCTCCTTCTTCTGGTGTTCATTGCCTTTACGGTCTTTTTCATTTCCAGGCAGCTGACTAAAAAGCTTTACGAGGTGATAGACAGGATAAAGACCCTTTACGTCACGGAGAATTCATCCAACGCCCTGCAGGAAAGCTTTGGCGAAAGTGACGAGTTCTCCATGATCAACGGAAAGCTTGCCGAGATGCTTGAGGAGCTAAAAAATCATTATGAAAAAATACGTATCTATTCCCTGGAGAAAAAGGAGCTTGAAGCCCAGCTGCTCCAGGATCTCATTAATCCCCATTTTCTTTACAATACCCTTGACAGCATCAAATGGCTGAGCAAGGATTCCAAGGTCATTGAGGCCGTGGACTCCCTCATTCTGTACTACCGTACCTCCTTAAGCCGGGGCAAGACCTATATCCCCGTATCCGAGGAGCTGAGGGTGGTTGAGGAATACCTGAAGCTTCAGAGGTTTGCCTACGAATCCGATTTCCGGTACGAAATACACGCGTCCAAGGAGGTGCTGTCAAGGCTTACGCTTCGGCATATCCTTCAGCCCTTTGTGGAAAACGCGGTGCTTCACGGCATTGACAAGAGCGGCGCTAAGGGGCTCATTCAGGTGCTTGTGCATCTTGCGGAGGAGGGTATTCATTTTGAAATCCGGGATAACGGCTGCGGGATTAAGGAGGAGCGGCTTGTGGCCCTCAACAGCGGCAGGGATGAGGGTGAAGGAGGGTATGGCGTTATCAATGTAAAGAAACGCATCCGCAATATTTTCGGTGAGCCTTACGATGTGGTCATCCATAGCACTCTTAATGAGGGAACAAGCATCAGGATTGTCATCCCGGCAGATATACACTCCGCAGGCAGTGTATGAGCGAGTAAAAACGAGTTCCTTATTTCGTTATTTTCTTTCCCTATCGGTGCTTTTTTTTATCGGAATCCATTTATATAATTTCCATGCAGGGAAGGAACTTTCCCATCTGCCGTCAGAGCTCCCCACAGCAGTAATATTCTGTCTGCCAGGAGCTGTACGAGCTTGCTTCGGAGGTATTTGCATGAATAAACGGGGAAAATGGACCGGCTTGGCCGTGAAAGCCGGATCCAATAAACGGGAGCAGTGGATGCGCTTTCTTCCTATCTACCTGCTGCTTTTACCGGCTATCGTTTTAACCTTTATCTTTTCCTACATACCCCTGGGAGGCCTTATCGTCGCTTTTAAGGAGTACGATATTTTCAAAGGCTTCTGGGACAGCCCCTGGGCTGCGCGTCATGGCCTGGAAAATATCCTCTCTATATTTAAAAATGAGGAGCTGATGGGCTCCGTGGGGTCCACCCTTAAGCTCAGTCTTTTAAATCTGGTTCTGGGCTTTCCCGCTCCCATTATTCTGGCTCTGCTTATAAATGAGCTCAGAAACGGCGTCTTTAAAAAGACGGTGCAAACCATCAGCTATATGCCACACTTCCTGTCATGGATATCGGTCATCGGTCTGACCATGGTGTTTTTCGGTGAGTACGGGCCGGTGAACGACATTTTAAATTTCCTTTTGGGTCAGGACAGGACGCGGGTGCTCTATCTTTCAAAGCAGGAGGCCTTTCTGCCGCTTTTACTGGGCCTGAACCTGTGGAAGGGGGTGGGCTGGGGTTCCATCGTCTATATTGCTACCATTGCTTCCATTGATCCTCAGCTCTATGAGGCGGCCATGATCGACGGGGCTGGAAAATGGAAGCAGACCCTCCATATTACTCTGCCGGGATTATCCATTACCATGGTTCTGCTTTTCGTACTCAGCATCGGCGGCATTCTCAACAGCAATTTTGAGCTGGTCTACGGCCTTAAAAACCCTTTTATTAATTTTGAGACCATTGACACCATTATTTATAAAAACGGCCTTAAACAGAGGGGTTATTCGGTGGCCACGGCCCTGGGTTTTTTAAGAGGGCTAATCGGTATGGGCCTTACGCTGGGGGCTAACGCCATCTCCAGAAAAATCAACAAAGTATCACTTATTTAAAGAGGGCTAAAGGAGGCTATATTCCATGGTAAAACGAACCCCGACCGAGAAAGTGTTTTATGTCTTTAACGTATTACTTATGCTGCTTATGTGCTTTGTCATATTGTACCCCTACGCCAATGTGGCCGCTATTTCCTTAAACGACGGGTCGAAGGCCGTGCCGTCAGGACTGATGCTTCTGCCCAAGGCTCTTACTTTTTCCAATTATGGAGCGCTTCTTGGAAATGAAAGCATTTGGCGCTCTCTTCTTGTCACCCTGGGCCGAATTTTGCTGGGCGTGCTTCTGCATATAGTGATTTGCTTTGTGACGGCCTATGGGCTTACGCGCAAAAAGCTCCCCTTCAGAAAGACCCTCACCATGTTTTTTTTCATCCCCTCCTATATCTCGGGAGGACTCATTCCGGTCTATATTCTTTACGCCAAGTTGGGGCTTCTCAACAATCCCCTGGTCTATATTCTTCCCGGTGCCTTCAGCTTTTTTAACTATATTCTTTTTCGCACCTATATCGGAACTATCCCCGAGAGCCTGGAGGAGTCGGCTAAAATTGACGGCGCAGGCGAAATTCATATCATGCTCAGGATCTATCTCCCACTGTGTGTCCCCATTATTGCAACCATTTCCCTGTTTGGTGTTGTGAATCACTGGAATGACTGGACAACCACCCTCTACTTTATGAGCAATAATAAATGGAATACTCTGGCCTTTGAGCTCTACCGGGTGCTGAGCGAACAGAGCAGGCTTTTTGCCTTGCTTCAGCAGGCAGTGATGGAGGGGAAAATCCCCCAGCAGACACCCGCTACCTCGGAGGGGCTCCGAAATGCACAGATTATCATCAGTACGGTGCCTATACTCGCCGT
>JAFADM010000441.1 GCA_023424865.1 Bacillota bacterium
TTTTATGAGTACTATGACGAGGTTCTGGACATCTGCCGCAGCTACGATGTCACCATGAGCCTTGGGGATGCCTGCCGTCCCGGCTCCATCCACGATGCTACCGACGGAGCCCAGCTTGAAGAGCTGATTATTCTGGGCGAGCTTACCGAAAGGGCCTGGAAGAAGGATGTTCAGGTTATTGTGGAAGGCCCCGGGCATATGACCATGGATCAGATTCCAGCCAACATGAAGCTTCAGGAAACCCTTTGCAAGGGCGCTCCCTTTTATGTATTGGGACCTCTGGTCACCGATGTGGCGCCGGGCTACGATCATATTACCTCTGCCATTGGAGGCGCCATTGCCGCAGCCTCCGGAGCGTCCTTCCTCTGTTATGTTACTCCGGCGGAGCATTTAAGGCTTCCCACTCTGGAGGATATGAAGGAGGGTATTATCGCCTCTAAAATCGCCGCCCATGCGGCGGATCTGGCCAAGGGCGTGCCTGGGGCCAGGGATTGGGACAACGCCATGAGCGCCGCCAGAAAAGCGGTTAACTGGGAGGACATGTTCCGGTTGGCCGTGGATCCTGAAAAGCCCCGGGCCTACAGGGCAGGAAGCCTTCCGGAGCTTGAGGATACCTGCACCATGTGCGGCAAGCTCTGTGCCATGCGCAATATGAACACCATACAAAAGGGCGGCGTGGTGGACATTCGTTAAAGCCTGCCGCACCGAAGGAACAGGTATTTTTACAACTGATTTTTTAAGCAACCATTGTGTATTTTTACAACTGATTTTTTTAAGCAACTATTATGTATTTTATTAGCTGATTTTTATAAGCAGCCATTATGTATTTATTAACTCATTTTTTATAAATTACCACAAGGAGGCAAAACCAATGAAAACGGCTCTTACCATTGCCGGTTCCGACGCAAGCGGAGGCGCGGGCATCCAGGCCGATTTGAAAACCTTTTCAGCTCATGGTGTTTTCGGCATGAGCGTCATCGTTTCCGTTGTTGCCGAAAACACACGCCGGGTTATCGCCATCGGAGATATCTCCCCTACTCTGGTGGAGCAGCAAATCGATTCCGTTTTTGAGGACATGCCTGTAGACGGCGTTAAAATCGGCATGCTCTCCTCCTCCCCCTTAATGGAAGCCGTTGCGGGAAAGCTCCGGCAGTACAAGCCCTCACGGACGGTCCTGGATCCGGTGATGGTGGCGAAAAACGGAAGTCCCCTCATGCAGCCGGAAGCGGTACACACCTTGATAAAGGAGGTTCTGCCGCTGGCCTATGTGGTCACCCCCAATATTCCCGAGGCGGAGATTATCGCCGGGATGTCCATTAAGAGCCATGCCGACATGGAAGCGGCAGCGAAAAAAATCCATGCCCTGGGTCCTGAAAACGTGCTCATCAAAGGGGGCCATGCTGCCGGAGACGCAGTGGATATTCTGTTTGACGGCGCAGCCTTTCACCGTTTTTCCGCTCCCCGGGTAGACACAAAAAACACCCATGGCACAGGCTGTACCTTCTCCTCCGCCATTACATCCAATCTGGCACTGGGACTTCCCATTAACCGTGCGGTGGCCCGCGCCAAAAAATACATTACCGGCGCCATTTTAAATGCGCTGCCCCTGGGTGGAGGCCATGGCCCTACCCATCATTTCTATGCCCTTTACAGGGAAGGCCTGGAAAAGGCCCTGAATGAACTCGATTAAAGGAAGCAATTAAATATTGGGAGGTTAGAATAAAAATGAGCAAAATAACAAGCAAAACCGCTGCCTTGGCTCTTGAAGCAGTGAGGGCAAAACGTCCCCTGGTTCATCATATCACCAATTATGTTACGGTAAACGATTGTGCCAATATCGTTCTGGCAATAGGCGCATCTCCTCTCATGGCCGACGCCCTGTCGGAGGCGGAGGACATTGTAGCTATTGCTTCGGCACTGGTACTGAACATTGGCACCTTAAACGAAAGAACGGTGGAATCCATGCTGGCGGCAGGAAAAAAGGCCAATGCCCTGGGTATTCCCGTGGTATTCGATCCGGTGGGTGCCGGGGCTTCCCCTTTCAGAAACCGGGTTACGGAGGACATTGTTAAAAATATCCGGCTCAGTGTTCTTCGGGGGAATATGTCGGAAATCCGTTTCGTTGCCGGCTTAAGTGCTACGGGTAAGGGTGTGGATGCCTCCGACTCCGACATGGCCAGAGGCCTTGATGAGGGCATTGACATGGCCACAGGGCTTGCCAAAAGCCTTAAGGCTGTGGTAGCTGTTACCGGAGCCATCGACATAGTCTCCGACGGCCAACGCACCGTTACTCTGGAAAACGGCCATAAGCGCCTTTCCGATATCACAGGCACCGGATGCATGGCAACGGCCCTCATCGGGGCTTTTCTGGGAGCCAACGAGGATCCCCTGCTGGCTGCCTCTGCCGCGCTTCTGTCCATGGGCATCGCCGGGGAGCTGGCTTATGAGGAGGCGGGCATGATGGGGACAGGAAGCTATCGAGTTGCACTTATTGATGCCATAAGTCTTTTAAACGGGAAAACCCTTGCCGGGAGGGCACGAATAAATGAAGTCTGACAGGAACCTGGGGAGTACCATAAAAAACATGGATCTCAGCCTTTACCTTGTTACCGACAGGAGCCTTCTGCCAAAGGAGGCCACTCTTGAAGCCTCTGTCGCTCAAGCCCTGGCCGGAGGCTGTACCATCGTCCAGCTACGGGAAAAGGAAATGAGCTCCCTGTCTTTTTATGAGTCGGCATTAAGCCTTAAGGCTGTTACAGATGCCTTTCGTGTCCCCCTCATTATTAATGACAGAATGGATATCGCCCTGGCTGTGGATGCTGCCGGACTTCATGTGGGGCAAAGGGATCTCCCCGCCCCTGTTGCAAGACGCCTTCTGGGACCGGATAAAATACTGGGTGTATCGGTAAACACCCTGGAGGAAGCAAAAAAGGCCCTTCAGGAAGGGGCCGATTATCTGGGTGTGGGCGCCATGTTCCCAACAGGAACAAAGGATGATGCGGTTCTTGTCACTATGGAGGAATTAAAGCGTATTAAGAAGGAAATTCCTCTGCCGATAGTGATCATTGGAGGCATAAATGCCTCCACCCTGCCCCTTTTTAAGGGAACGGGCATAGACGGCGCGGCGGTAGTTTCAGCCATTCTGGCCCAAAAGGATCCCAAAAGCGCCGCTCAGAGCCTTCGTGAGATATTCTCGGCTCTGTGAGTATAGGGAGGAACAAAATACATGGCTTACCACTTTAAAAACAAGGCTTACAGAGGGATTCTCTTTGACCTGGACGGTACGCTTCTGGATTCCATGGGCGTATGGGAAAAGATTGACGAGGAATTTCTTAAAAGAAAAGGAATCCCTCCTTCCCCCGATTACACACAGGCCCTTCGCACCATGAGCTTTTCCCAGGCCTCGGCCTATACGCGGGAACGCTTTGGCCTTGAGGAAACCACTGAAGAAATTGAAGCTCAATGGCATGCCATGGCTGTCTGGGAATATTCTGAAAACCTCAGGCTCAAGCCTCTGGCCTATGATTTTCTTCACCAGTTAAAGACAAAAGGCGTGCTCCTGGCTCTGGCCACTGCCGCCTCCCCTTCCCTGTACCTGCCGGCCCTTAAAAACAATGGTATTCTGGAGCTTTTCCATTATTTTATTTCCGTACCGGAAACAGGCCTTCACAAATCCCAGCCGGAATTTTTTCTCCACAGTGCCCAAAAGCTTGGCCTGCCTGCCCAGGACTGCCTGGTCTTTGAGGATGTTCTCTCTGCCGCTTTAAGCGCAAAAAAAGCCGGTATGGGCGTCATCGGCGTATACGATGCGGCTTCTAATCACGAGCGAAACGGTTTCGCGGAAGAAGCCGACGGTTATATTGAGGACTTCTCTGAACTGCTTGAGTCCTGACACTGGCTAGTGCTGAGACAGTCTTATTTACAAAATTATAATCATTTACACAATTATAGCAAATTTCAGACTTGAAGACCTCACTATTCTATGGTGAGGTCTTTTTCCTCCAGCCGTTTATGAGTGTAGCGTTTTAAAAGAGCATAGAAGACGGCAAAGGCCGGAATGCCAATCAGGATGCCGGGAATGCCGAAAAGGCTTCCCCCCACCATAAGGGCGACAAGAACCCAAAGGCCGTCCAGACCGATATTTCCGCCTACTACCCTGGGATAAATAAGATTTCCTTCAACCTGCTGGAGAATAATGATAAACAGAACGAACCAAAGAGTTTTGCCCGGATCCACCATAAGAATAATAAAGGCCCCCGGCACTGTTCCTATAAATGCACCGAAAATAGGAATAAGGCTTGTCAGCCCGATGAGGACACTTATTAAAAGCGCGTAAGGCATTTGAAAAATCATCATGCCGATAAAGCACAAAACCCCCAGTATGGCGGCTTCCGTTACCTGCCCCGTTATAAAGCCCGACACGGCTTTATTGGTCTGGGTGCCAACCGACATAATCCAATCGGCTCCTTTAAGAGGCAGAAAAGCATAAATAAGCTTTTTCATAATGCGAAGCAGCTTTTCCTTGGAGGCCAGGAGATACACCGATATGATAATGCCCATAATAAGGCTTATAAGTCCATTGGTAAAGGTGAGGGTGAACTGGTAAATCTGAGGCACAACAGTGGATACAAACTGGCCTGTCTTTGAGAAGATTTCTTCCCAGTTGAAGGCCAGATCCTCCCACCAGTCCCCGGTAAGCCCGTACTGGCTCATAATGCTTTGAATGTATTTTTCGACAACCTCAGGCTTAATGCTGCCCGACAGAAGGGCGATGCTTTCCCCCAGCTGGGGAATAATGAAAAAGCCGATGCCCAGCAAAATAAGTATAACCGTAAGAAAGGTGGCCGTAAGCGAAACAGGGCGAAGCACCTTTTTCCAAATGGGTCGTTTTAACCTTCCAAAAAAGGCAAAGACCTTGTTTTCATAAAGCCTCATTAAAAGATTAAGGGTATAGGCCACTGCGATGCCGAGGAAAAAGGGCGACAGAATCTTAAATGCCGTCCCGATATAATAAAACACAATATCCAGATGGGAAACCAGTAAAAAGAGCAGTATGCCATAGGTAATAAGAAGCATCGGTATTTTAATGCTGCGGGTAGTGTTCCTCATTTTTAGCTTCTCCTTGCGTAATTGTAAATTCGGCCTCGATTGTCTTTCTTACTACACTATACCTGGTTCCCGGCCGATTTGTCTTTAAGGCTTTCTAAAAAACATAGCTTAGGAGAAGTTTACCCATGAACCCCCACAAATTAAACAGACAGCATGCCTGAAAAATTATTGCTTGCGTACTCCACAAAGGCCCTGTTCATAATATGATGCCCTTCGCTGTTGGGATGAATGCCATCCTCGCAAAGGAATCGGCTGTAGTTTTTTGCGAGCAGGAAAGGCTCCCGTACGTCAATAAGGTCACAGGAAAGTGACTGCGCCAGCTTCATAATCGCCAGGCTGTAGCATTCATGGTGGCGGTATATTCTCTGGATATCCCCAAGCCATTTGAGTATATTCTCCTTGCTTAATCCCCTGCTAATCCATGCAAAATATTTTTCGGCGTCAATGGGAGGAAGATTCACAAGAACAGGTGTTATGCCATGCCTTCGAAGGGCGTTCACCATATCGGTAATGCATTCCTTGAAGCTTTCCAAACGGGTATTGGGCAGATGGTTGCCATCCGGATCCGCAGCCACCTCATTCCAGCGGTAATCGCAGTCATTCCCGCCAAACTCAATAATCGCAGCCTGGCAATCCACACCCTTTTCCAGTGCACCCATCATCAGGTTTTTAGCCTTTGTGGCCGTCATACCGAAGCGAGCGTTGTTTTTTATATCAAAGCCCAGACGGTTGAGATCCAAAATGGAATTATTGGTATCAAGACGAGTGTATTTCTGCCTTTGTTCATCATAAATGACTCCTTTTAAAACCGAGTCACCCCAAACTTCAATTTTCTTCACGCATTTAAACACAATAATCACCTCACGTATATGAATAAACGTATCATCTAGTTTTCAATACTATGTTATAAGATATTATTCTTTCCGTCAATGGTTTTTATGTAAGCAAAAGATTATAATTTGATTAAAGAAAAATTTGAAAGACCTGCCCTCTTTCGCTATAATAAAGAAGGTTTTACGAAAATGAAGAGGGAAAAAGGAAGTAAGATGAGTGATTTGAAAGACAATTTGCTGTCCTGGACAGAGGAGATCGGTCGTTTCAATGCCCCTACCTGGGATGCGCTGCCGGATATCGATCTCTATATGGATCAGGTTATTACCTATATGGAGCGCCAATTGTCGGTGTTTGCAAAAAAGCAGGACAACAAGCGTTCTGCACCTTCCATTACCCCTTCCATGATCAATAATTATGTGAAAAATGAGATGATTCCCCGCCCGGTACAGAAAAAATACACCCGGGAGCATTTGGCCTACCTTCTGGCCATATGCCATTTAAAACAGGTGCTTCCTTTGTCCGATATAGCGGGCATATTCAGGCATCAAGCTGAAAACAGCACTATTTCCGAGCTTTTTAATCTTTTTAAGGGAATACAGGAAGAAACCCTTCACCTGGTATCCGAAAGGGTACGTGATACGGTTAACGCTGCCGCGTCGGATGAGAGTGAAATAAGCTTCAACGACAGCATGCGCCTGCTGGCGCTTAAGCTGTCCATGGAAGCCAACGCCTCCAGGATCGCTGCCGAATTCATCCTATCCAGGCTGGATATGCCCCAGGCTGCCCCTTCTCAGGAGAAGGAAAAGCCCAAAGCTCCGGAAAAGGGCTAAGCTTCTTCCTTTTTTACTTTTTGATGTGCAGCTCTTGGTAAAACCACCTTGAAGGTGTTCTGCTTGCCAAGATTAATGAATTTTACCTTTCCTGTCCCTTCGAAGGCGGATTTGATACGGCTCATACCCAAGCCGGACTTGAGAAATCTTTTTTTTGAATCAATGGTAATAAGCCTTTGGTAGAGCCAGGCATTGCGCCTGATAGGCGCAAAATCCCGGAGGCTTAAATAAACTCTGCTTCCCTGGGTAATGGCCCCCGGATTAATTATTTCCACCGCCTTGTCGCTTACGATGACATTAATGCCTCTTGAAAGATCCGTATAGTCCCGATGCGCCAAGGCATTGGCCAGGGCCTCCTCCACCGCGTGGAAGGGATAATCGGGTTCGTCCAGGATTTCCCTTATTGCCTGAGCTCCCATGTCCAGCATATCCAGAACTCCCCCGGTTATCAGGCGGACTTCCTCATTCCAGGTAATAAGGATATGGCTCTGGGGAATATAAACCTGGGGATGCCTTCCAAAAAGAAGCATGCCTCCGATGGTCGGGCAATAGCCATTTCCTCCCTTTTCGGAAATAAAGCCAAAAGCAGAAAGAAGCACCTCATTGGGGTGTTGATCCAATGAGATGCTCATGCTTGAAAAATAATCCTTGATTTTCTCACTATCCAGATCTTCCAGGCCTGCATTCTTAAGGCCCACGGTTTCATAGGTCATTAAACCGTTTTCCTGCATCATGGAGGCAAGCTCGGAACGCCTTGCAAAATCCGTAGTGGAGCCTCTTCGAATATAAAAAGCACCGGTCTGAATAATCTGGTGGGGAGCATGAACACTGCGATAGATGGAAATAATACCCAATGTTTTGTCCTCAAGCTTCACAAAATCCACCCCAACAGGAACCGTTGGGTCGCTTCGATTATAAATAATCTGCTGAATTTGTTCTTCTTTAAAGGCATCGGGATCAATTCCAAGAATACGCTTGGTTTTGTCCTCCACTCCAAAAATAATATGCCCCCGTCCGCCTCTGGTGTTGGCTATGGCCGAAACATCCTTGGCCAGCTCCTTCTTGTCACTTTCCGTGGTAAGGTGGAGCTGGGCTTTAAAATCAAGTTTTTCTCCTTCTTCCATACGAAGAAGCTGTCTGACTTTTTGAATGTCCACCAGCGGCCTCCTTTTCTCTCACAGAGGGGGTTTTTTCACAGTATATTCCTTCCATTGGGCGCTTAAAACATCGGACTGCATCAGTATACCATAGGTATGCCTGGATTTAATCCATTCAAAATCCTCCGGCGCTATGAAGAAGGAAACCTCCACCATGGCACCGCAAAGAATACCGCCGCACACAAACCGGGTTTCAGTCGTAACCGTATCATACTCCAGATATTCCCCTATCAGTGTGCCTTCCTCAAGCTCCTTTTCATTATTCTTGTACATGACCTCCCCGGAACTGAACAAATGCTTCATTTTTGTCTTCCAACCCCTCATCTCAATTGTCTTTTAGCCGGCAAATCGTAACAGAACAGCGATAAAGGGCTCTCTCTTTTTATGCTCTCATCACATTTTACAGTTCCTTTAGAAATTCCAGCTTATTATATTTTTTATCCAATCTTTCTGAAAGGAAACGCAAAACTATCCGGGAAAATGAATTTACTATTTCCGGTGTTAATCCGAATTGAAAAACCGCCGGGCCTTCGGACAGTAAAACATGGAGCATTGCTCTTACCGTTCCTGAGCTCACCTCTTCCGATTCACGGTCACTTTCCGAGCAGCCGTCACATAAAAGCCCCCCATGCCTGTAGCTAAAGGTCAGCTTATCCATTTCACGGGTGCCGCATAAGGTGCATTTTGTCATTTGTGGAGGGTAGCCGGTGATTTGAAGGATCTTTAAACCAAAGGCAGAGGAAACCAGCCCGGGTTCTCTGCCCTTTTTAAGTGCGTTTAAGCCGTGAAGCAGCAAATTAAGTATGCCTTCCGCATTGGCCTGTTCAACGGCCACATCCTGGGCTACGTCCAGAATGTGAGCCGCATGGGTAAAGCGGGTCATGTCCGAGGCCACATCATAGAAATGGGTAATGACGTCACAGCTGTTGAGTCTGTAGCTGTTGCCTGTTTTAAAGAGGATGTATTCACCATAGCTGAATACCCCCGTCCCATAGGCATAACGGCTCCCGCTGCGTCTTGCGCCCCGTGCGCTGACGCCGATTTTGCCAAAATCCGCCGTGAGGAGGGTTAGCATCTTATCCGTATCATTGTAAGGTGTTTCCCTTATTACAAGGGCTTTGGTTTTTATAAGTGCCATCGTTTTACCACTATTTTATTATTGCTTGTAGCCAAGCTCCTTTAAAATGAAATCGTTATTGCGCCAATCTTCCTTCACCTTCACCCACAGGCGCAAAAAGATCTTGATATCAAAAAGCTTCTCTGCATCCTGTCTTGCAAGGGTACCTATCTTCTTGAGCATATCACCGTTTTTGCCAATAATAATCCCCTTATGGGAGGACTTTTCACAGAAAATGGTGGCGTCAATCTCAAGAATATTTTTTTCTCTCTTTTCTTTAAAGCCTGTAACCTCCACTGCCACGCCGTGAGGAACCTCATCGCTGAGCAGGTTGAGGATTTTTTCCCGGATAAGCTCCTGAACAAGCACCTTTTCATGCTGATCCGTAAGCATATCCTCCGGGTATAAAAGCTCCCCCTCCGGCAAGTATTTTACCAGCTCGTCCATGACTATTTTTACCGTACCCGAATCCAGGGCACTCACGGGAAGGATGGCTTTAAACGGGTGGAGCTCGCTGTAGCGTTGAATTAAGGGCAGCAATGCGGGTTTTTCAACCCTGTCGATTTTGTTTATGAGCAGAATAACCGGGGTATTGGTTTTTGCAAGCTCCTCGGTTATCATTTTATCCGTGGCAGCCCCATCCCTGTCTGTCGCATCCGCCAGAAGCAGAACAACATCCACCTCACCGAAGGTGTTGCGGGCAACATTCATCATATACTCACCCAGCTTGTTTTTCGGGCGGTGCATTCCGGGGGTATCCACAAAAACCACCTGATAATCGCCGGTGGTTACAACGGTCTGAATGGTGTTTCGCGTGGTTTGGGGCTTATTGGACATAATAGCGATTTTTTCACCTGTAAGAAGGTTCAAAAGGGTGGACTTTCCCACGTTAGGTCTTCCGATAATAGTTACAAATCCTGATTTAAAAGCCATAAAACTGCTTTTCCTCTTTCCGTTTCAAATTCTTTTTGCTTAAACTAGCTTATCCTGGTTCAAGGGTTCTTTGCCGATTTGTCCAAATCCTCTTTTAAAAAGGCGTGGGGCAATATTTCCTTGAGGGTATAGGTGATATAATTTCCATTTTTATCACTTAAATACAATGGGGTATTTTCATCGCAGAATTCACTTAGAACCTGTCTGCAAATACCGCAGGGCATAGTAAAATCCGGACTGTCACTGGCAATGGCCACCGCCTTAAAACGGCGGGCGCCTTCCGACAGGGCTTTTACTGCGGCCGTCCGCTCAGCGCAGATGGTCGCGCCGTAGGAAGCATTTTCAACGTTACAGCCCGAATAAATTATTCCGTTATCGGCATATATAGCTGCTCCCACGTGAAACCGGGAGTAAGGCACATAGGCATTTTCTTTTGCTTTAAGGGCCAACGCCACAAGCTCATCGGGTACGGGAGCGTCCTTACCCTGGTTCTGTATTTCATTTAATCGGACCATAGGCCCATTCCTCCGTAATCTCCAGCATTTTAATTTTTATTCTGCCTCCCGGCTAATAATATATCCAGCAGATGCTCTTTGCCGCTGCAATAAGGATTTTCATCGGACCTGTGAAAAACCGGCTTATGCGCTTTCTTCGGCAATGACGCAGTGAGGGGATAATATCCATTTTATCACGTTTCATTGCCGGAGAATACCGGTTTTCATGTTATTCTTCAACCCAGCCTCCGTTTAATTCCTATTCTGAAGTGAAGTTAACACCGTTTCAATAAATTTCCAACATACTTAAATTAAGATTCGGCCATTCTATAAATCAGGATAAGGTGGTGAATGAATAATTTGGATATTTTAGCTTATTTGTCCGAGATTTTTAGCAGAAATAACATTTTTTTCGATACCCCCTTGTTTTTTTTTGTGTAGATGTTATACTACAAGAGTAAATTTCATTTAATGGATTCATTCAATTTTGAACAACCCTCTCCTTTTAATTGTTGGATAAAGGGTCTAGGTCAAAACAAGGAATCCGAGAATTTTAAGGAGGTTTTTTACCATGGGAGACAAGACCCTGAAGTGCAAGGACTGCGGTTCCGATTTCGTATTCACAGAAGGCGAACAGGCTTTCTACAAGGAAAAAGGATTCGAAAATGAGCCCCAGAGGTGCCCTGACTGCAGAAGAGCAAGAAAGCAGCAGAGGAACAGCGGACCCAGAGGTTCCAAGTACTAAGGTAAACGTACTGAGGTTTCCGAATAAGAAATTTAAAAGAGAGCTTTCGCTCTCTTTTTTTAT
>JAFADM010000453.1 GCA_023424865.1 Bacillota bacterium
AGGCGTTTAAAAGCCTCCTCCACCTCTGCCAGGGTTTCAGGCACCTTGTCGATGCCCACATTGGTGAGCCAGTCCTCTCTGAACCCGTTGGTGAAAGGAATGGTATTATTGATGGTGGTGGAGGGAAAGCCATAGATTTTCCCGTCGAAATAGCTGGAAATCCAGGTATCGTAGCCGTACTCCCCTACTTCCTTATAAATGTTTGGGGCGTACTCTTTAATGGCTTCAATGGGAATGTCCCTTATAATGCCCTGCTGGCGGTATTGGTCTACCAGGGTTCTGGAATCCCTGAAAATAATATCCGGGATGTCGCCGCTGGCTACCCGTGTGTTGATTTGCTCGTTCCAGGTTGCCCGCTCAAAGGCCATAAGCTCGATATCAATATCCGGGAAGGCCTCTTCAATGGCTTTTTCCGCAAAGGTTTCCTTGTTAAAGGGTCCTGATGTCCAAGCGGCATAGCGGATGGGGGTGCGCTCCACCTCCTGGGGAGCGGCACTGCCTGTGGCCTGGGACGGTCCGGAATCGGTCGGGGTAGCGGAAACCTGGGACGAGGTCCCTCCGCAGCCCCCCGCAAAAAGTGAAAAAGCGAGGATGCCGGCAAGAACGCGGGTTTTGATTGTTCCTTTTTTCATAATAATCCCTCCAATAAAATTTTTATATAATACCGGTGGACCAGAGGCCTCCGGCATGGATAGCAGGGTTCCACGGAATTACGGCAATTCCGTCATCCTTTTACCGCGCCAAGCATAATCCCCTTGGAAAAGTATTTCTGCAAAAAGGGATAGAACATGGCGATGGGCAGGATGCTTATCATGACCAGGGCCGCTTTTTTGCTCTCTTCGGTGGTGGGCATGACCATTCCCACGGAATCAGGATTTTCTCCGATAAACATATCCAACTGGTTTTCAATAAGGATGCGCCGCAGGATTACCGGCAGCACAAATTTATCCCGGTCATTAATATAAATAAGGGCGTCAAAGTAGGCGTTCCAGTTTCCTACAGCAACCCAGAGCGCAATGGTTGCCATAACGGGAAGGGAAAGGGGCAGGACGATTTTCCGCCAGATGACAAAGTCATTGGCACCGTCCAGACGGGCCGACTCCTCCAGGCTTTGAGGAAGAGATTTCATAAAATTTCTGACAATAATCAAATTATAAGCGGTTATGGCATTGGGAAGAATCAAAACCCAAATTTTGTCAATCAGGTGTAAATTCTTCATAAGCAAATAGGTGGGAATTAAACCGCCGCTGAAAAGCATTGTAAAAAGAATCAGGGCCGTAAACAGCTTTCCCAGAGGAAAATAGCTTTTTGAAAGAGGGTAAGCCGTAAGAGAGGTAAGGGGCACGCTTATAATAACCGCCAGAATTACCCTCTGGGTGCTGTTTCCAAAGCTTCGCCAGACCTCTGTTGAATTGAGTATTTTCTTATAGGCGGAAAAATCCGGCGCAAGGGTAAACAGATGAGGTCCCGCTGCAAGAGCTTCCTCCCTTGGACTGATTGAAATAACCAATTGTTCCCAAAAGGGATAAAGCGTAATCACAATGACCAGGGTTAAAAACACATAGCAGAACACCGTCAAAAACAGGTCACTCATACTTGAAGAACGAAGCTTGGACGTCATTTCCGACATTTTATAACCTTCCTTTCAGGGCTTTACCACAATCCGTTTTCTTTTCCGGAAAGCCTGCCAGTCACACTGTTGACAATGAGAACCATAATGAGTCCCACCAGTGACTTAAACAGGCCTACCGCAGCCGAAAAGCTGTAGCTGAAGTTCACAAGGCCCACACGGTACACATAGGTGTCAATAATATCCGTTGACTCCAGCACCAGGGGATTGTACATATTAAACACCTGATCAAAGCCCGCGTTCATAATCCCCCCCACGCTTAAAATAAGAAGAATGGAGGCCGTGGGGATAAGCGACGGAAGGGTCAGGTGGATCATGCGCTGCAGCCGGTTGGCCCCGTCGGCTATGGCTGCCTCATACATGGATACGTCAATGGAGGCGATAACAGCCATATACACCACCGTGCCCCACCCTACCTCCTTCCAGACGGAAGAGAAAACCAGCGTGGCGCGGAACATTGCCGGATCGGTCAGAAAATAAACCGGCTCTCCGCCCAGGAGCTTTATCAGGTGATTGACAACCCCCGAACCGGGAGACAGCAGGTTGGTAAAAAGGTTGGCCACAATAATCCAGGACAAAAAGTGAGGCAGATAGCTCACCGTTTGGGCTGTCTTTTTAAATATCCGGTTATCCGCCTCATTAAGAATAAGAGCAAGGAGAATGGGGGCGGGAAATCCGAAGCCCAGCTTTAAAAGGCTTATGGCAATGGTATTCCAAATAACGCTGAGAGATTTGGCATCCGTAAAGAGCCTCTGGAAGTGCTTCATCCCCACCCAATCGCTGCCCCACACCCCCAGACCCAGGCTGTAGTCCTTAAAGGCGATTTGGATGCCGTACATGGGGCCGTAGCTGAACAACAGGATAAGAAGAAATCCCGGCAGAAACATAAAAAGGAGAATCTTGTGCCTGGCCAAACGGCTGGCGAGGCTTGAGCCGGAGCTGACAACTGAGATGTTTTTCATGGGTCACCCTCTCTTTCCCGGTTCTCCGGGAGGTATTGCACAGAAATCACGTATAAAAGGATATAAAAATCGAGAGGGTTATACAATTTCTTATTTTGATTTAATCCGTCATTTTTTGATGCATCCTTTCAAAAGGCTTTTCTCGGGTTTGACACGGCCCGGGCCCAATGCTATATTGAGAATCGAACACGTCCTTAAACCTTGCAAATCCTTTCCTGCCCTTTTAATCACACCAACTAAAAGGAGGGGCTTACCCTTGAGGAAAACCATTCGCACACAGCTTCTTAAATCCTACATGCTTATTACCGTTATCCCCATTTTGATCCTTTCCCTCCTTATCTTTTATATTTCCTACGGCATAATGACTGAAAAAATCATTGCCGCCAAGTTTAACTATTTGCAGCAGGCCTCGGTTAACCTTCAGTCTAAAATGTCCTTTATAAACAGGTATGTTCAAAGCCTGTTTTCAAGCAAAACCGTTCAGGAAAGCGTTATTGTGCTCAACAAGGGCATTAATGACGCCAATGCCTTTGAAGCCGCCAGCAGCTTAAAGGAGCTGGCAGCCCTTTACAGCGACACGCCCCTGCTTCTTTCGGTGGATATTCTGACGGCGGGGAACAGGCTTTTTAACATAAAAAACAATAACGGTGACATTTATCATGAGCAAATTCTAAATAATACGGATTGGATGGACCAAACCCGCGAAAAAGGCGGCAGCCCCTATT
This sequence comes from Bacillota bacterium, assembly GCA_023424865.1. Next base: position 3,318 of record JAFADM010000453.1, read on the forward strand.
ATATCGGAACCTCCGATTTGACGGCGGAGGACAAGTCCCCCAAATGGGGATATGGGGTTTCGGTAACCTTAAAGGACATACAGGCCGGCTATTCCCTGGCCCCCATCGGTTATGCCTACCTGATATTCAGCGAGGATCTGTTTTCCGATATTTACAGGGGCAGCGCCGAGGACGGCCGTAAGGTTTTCATTCTTCAATCCGACGGCCAAATCATCTCTTCCTCCGACAAGGCTTACCTTGGGAAACGCCTGTTAAGCGAAAAGGCATCCGCCTCCGGTTTCTGGGAGGACAGCAGGGGCCATTTTACGGAAGAGATGGAAGATGAACAAAAGATGATTGTCTTTTTAAAGGATCCGGTTTACAGCTATTACATCGTCGAAATGAGCAGCTACGGCGCAATGACCCGTGAGGTATCCCAGATCGGGCTCCTGGCGCTTTTTGTGGCCGCCATCTGCTTTATTATTCTTTTTGTCGTTTCAAGCTACATCTCCTCCCGCCTTTTAAAGCCCATCACCCACATCAACCGCTCCATGTCCATGGTTGCGGAAGGAAATCTGGAGGTGGCCCTATGCGACAACCCGGAGGATACGGAGGAAATAAGCCGCATGAGGCGAAGCTTCAACATAATGACCATAAGGCTTAAGGAGCTTTTTGAGAAAACCCTTCTTCAGGCGGAGCGAAACAAGAAAATTGAAA
>JAFADM010000460.1 GCA_023424865.1 Bacillota bacterium
CTGGATATCCGGCCCGGAGAAATGATTGGTATTGTGGGACGCTCCGGCGCGGGAAAATCCACCATGATAAATCTTCTTATGCGCCTTTACGATCCAACCCAGGGGCGGATTTTAATTAACGGTACGGATATTCGGGATATGTCGCCCTCCCACCTCCACGAAAGCATCGGTGTGGTTTTCCAGGATACCTTTCTCTTTGCGGGCACCATTTTTGACAATATTGCCTATGCCCGGCGGGGAGCCACGGCTTTCGAGGTGTTCGCGGCAGCCAAGGCAGCCAATGCCCATGATTTTATCATGCAAACAGCCGACGGGTATAATACGGTCATTGGTGAGAACGGCCATTCCCTTTCCGGCGGTGAACGGCAGAGGCTGGCCATTGCCCGGGCCATTATCAAAAACCCCTCCCTGCTCATATTGGATGAAGCCACCAGCTCCCTGGATGTGGAAACCGAATCGGTCATTCAGGACAGCCTGAACCGGATCGTCAGAGGTCGTACCACCATTGCCATTGCCCACCGGCTGTCAACGCTGCGAAGTGCCGACAGGCTTATTGTTCTGGATAATGGCCAGGTGGCTGAGGTGGGTTCCCATGTGGAGCTTTTGAAGCAGAAGGGGATTTATTACAAGCTTGTGATGGCCCAGCGCCAAACCAGCAGAATAGCCGAAAGCAGTTAAAGGACTCAAGGTTTTTGAGATTTTCAAACCGGATTCCTTCATAATAGGGCAGACAGGGTGTTCATTCTAAGGCAAACCTCCCTGTTTATGCAAAATTAGAAACCTTAAATTGAAAAAGTGCATACTGATTTGGAATGTTAAACTATTCTAAGTACTTCCGGCAGCTGATAAAAATCAGCTCCCGAAGGTATTGGAGTAGTTTATTTTTTTCCTCCGTTTCCGGGAGAGAGGATAGTGGATATGGAGAAAATCAAAAGCCTTTATGCCATTGATTCCCACACTATGGGAGAACCCACAAGGATTATTTTAGAGGGGCTTCCGCCAATTGACGGCTGCAGTATGATGGAAAAGAAGACCTGTCTTGTTAAAAGCTATGATTATATTCGGCGTGCGGCCATGAATGAGCCCAGAGGGCACCGGGATATGTTCGGGGCGGCATTGTTTCCCTCCCAAAGGCCCGATGCGGATATGGGCGTGGTTTTTATGGACAGCGGGGGGTATCTGAACATGTGCGGCCACGGTACCATCGGGGCGGCTACCGTTGCGGTGGAGGAGGGCCTTGTAAAAGTCATCGAGCCTTATACCTTCATAACCCTTGAAGCTCCGGCGGGACTTGTTCATACACGTGTCAAGGTTCAAAACGGCAAGGCCATGGAGGTAAGCTTTATCAATGTTCCCTCCTTTTTATATCACAAAGACCTGATTGTAGAGCTCTCCGGCCTTGGAAAAATAAAAGTGGATATTGCCTTTGGCGGCAATTTCTTTGCACTTGCCGATGCCCAGGCTCTGGGATTGGAGCTTGTTCCGGAGAATCTGTCCGAGATACTCAGCCATGGAAACCAAATTCGGGAAGCCGTCAATTCCCAGATTAAAGTAAGCCATCCTCTTTTAAAGAATATCTGCTCTGTGGATCTTGTTGAGTTTTACAGTCCTGCAAAAACTCCCGGTGCCACCCTTCGCAACACCGTTTTTTTTGGAAGGGATCAAATTGACCGTTCGCCATGCGGTACGGGAACCAGCGCCAAAATGGCGTCGCTGTTTGCCAGGGGAAGCCTTAAGCTGCATGAGGATTTTATTTCGGAAAGCATCCTTGGCACTCAATTCAGGGGAAGGGGCGTGGAGGAAACGCAAATTGGCCCGTTTAAAGCCATTATCCCGGAAATTACGGGGCGGGCTTTTATCACAGGAAAGAACACCCTGCTTTTCGAAGACGAGGATCCCTTTCAGTTCGGCTTCGCCATATGAAATTATATCAGGCCATATAGGCAGATAAGGAGCGCTAGCCTTTGAGTATTCTATACAGGCATTTATTAAAACAGCATATCGGAAGTCCGGCAAAGCCGCTGGTTGCCCAAGGAGAGCGTGTGATGCGGGGGCAGTTAATTGCTCTGGGAGAGGGATTGTCGGCCAATCTTCACGCCAGCCTTTCGGGTGAGGTTTGTGAGCTGAACAGTCATTATATCGCTATTTGCGGGGAGCCGGACAGTAAGGAGGACTATATACCCTTAAAGAGTGAAACGGTTCTTGAAAGAATAAAGGAAGCCGGCATAGTTGGCATGGGAGGAGCGGGCTTTCCCACCCATGTGAAGCTGGAAAATGCCATACCGGGTGGTGTGGTTATCGCCAACGGCGCCGAGTGCGAACCTCTTCTTGCTCATAATATCCGGCAAATGGAAACCCGGCCGGATGAAATTTACAGGGGACTTTGCTATGCCATGGAAGCGGTAAAAGCCGAAAAAGGGGTTATTGCCGTTAAGCTCAAGCATAAGGAGGCCATAAAAGCCCTTGCCCGTGTCATAAAGGACCCCCGCATCTCCCTTTTTTATTTAAGGGACCTTTACCCCATGGGTGAAGAGCGGGCTCTGGTAAGGGAGATTTCAGGCATAAAGCTTATGCCTGGACAGCTTCCGTCCAGTGCTAACGCCTTAATCATGAATGTTGAGACTCTGGGAGGGATTTCCAGGGCGGTAGAAAAAGGACAGCCCTTTATAACAAAAAATGTGACGGTAGCAGGCCGCTTGAAGGACGGTCCAAAATCCGTGGTGTTTATGGATGTTCCCCTGGGTACCCCGGTTAGGGAACTTATTGAAGCGGCGGGAGGCATTGACGAGGAATACGGTGAAATTCTTATGGGAGGACCGTTTACGGGGAATCCCGTTACTTTGGAGGACGTGGTTTTAAAAACTACCGGCGGGATTCTTGTCACCATGCCCTTTTTAAAGGAAAAAGGCAAAATGGGCCTTCTGGTATGCGGCTGCGGCGCCTCTGAGAAAAGAATGCGAAAAATAGCGGAACAAATGGGCAGCGAGGTTGTGGCTGTGGAACGATGCAAGCAGGCGGCTCAAACCCCTGGTGGACTTCGCTGCGAAAATCCGGGCATATGCCCGGGGCAGGCGCAAAAGCTCCTAAGCCTTAAACGTCAGGGAGCGGAAGCCCTTTTAATGGGGAATTGCAGCGACTGCAGCAATACCGTCATGCAGGCGGCGCCCAGACTGGGCTTAAGGGTACACCATGTTACCGACGGTGCCTTGAGAGCAGGAGGTCTGCCTGTTATAAGAAGGCTTAAGGCCTAGGAAGTGCAGCTATATAAACGGGCAGTATTAGTAAAACTGCATTTACCCGTACAAATTGAAGCTTCCATGCAGAATCCCTTTATAGAAATACTTTCACATGGCTTGTAGAACAACAAGGTTTTATACGGTGTCCTTTCCAGAATCACCGTAAATCTATCATACGAGGAGTATAAAGATGTCTATTTCCGTTGAGTCAGCCAATCTCCACAAAAATGAGCCGGCAGTGGTATGCTGCCTTACTCCCAAAGGTACTGTGATTACACCCGCCAAGCTGGAGGATCCGGCCATACTTCCGGATTTGATTGAATCGGGGCTTGTAACACCGGTTGCCCACAGCCTTACCATTGGCCAGGTGCTGGGAGCGGTTGCGGCAAAGGATATTGATGCCCTCAGCCCCTTAACTGCGGATCTTTTGGAAAAGCTTCCCCAGGCTTCCTCCGATGACGAAAATAAAGCCGGCCCTTCTTCGGCGTATGAGAAAGCTCCTATAAACCCCTCCGAGAAAACTCCTGCTCCCGGTGTTATCCGGATCAGTGTGGAGGAGTTAAAAGGCTTGAAGCTGGAAATTCCCGCAGGCTGCTTTCCTCTGAACAGCCTTACGGGCCAAATGCAGGCACCGCTTGCTCCGGCAGCATCCCAACAAGTTCCTTCTGCTGCGGTAAAAGAGGATGCTCCCCTGACGGCGCCTTCTGAAACCGTTATTCGTTCCCTTGTTCAAAGGGAGTTCCCGGTTAAAGAAGTACGAATAGGTGGGGAAACCTCCTTTAGAAACGGTGTTCTCACTGTCCGTGACGGGCTTTGCGAGGAGTCCCTTTCTGTAAGCGATCTTGTTAAAAAGGTAGAGCTTGATATTATCACTCCGGATAAACGCCATGTGTTTTCCAACACGGTGATGGATGTTATTCCAGTGGCCGCAAAGGTGCAGGGAATATTAGGTGAGGGTGTGACTCATGTCTTAAGCGGTGTGGTTTTCCTTCTCACAGGTCTTGACGAAGCCGGTCTTCAGATGCATGAATTTGGTTCCTGCGAAGGCTTCCTGGATGAAAAGATCCGGTATGGACGCCCTGGCTGCCCGGATCCTCAGGACATAATGATTCGCGTGAATGTGGTTATCCGGGAAAACACCGGCATGGAAAGAAGAGGCCCCTATGCCGCCCATAAGGCCTGCGATTACATTATCCAGGAGATTCGGGAGGTTTTGAAGCTCATGCCTGCTGAGGATTGCCAAAAGGAAGAGACCTTTCATGACAGAAAAAAGACAGGCAAGCCCCGTGTGGTTATCGTTAAGGAAATTATGGGGCAGGGGGCCATGCACGATAACGTGCTTCTTCCCATTGAGCCGGCAGGTGTAAAGGGCGGACGGCAGAATGTGGATTTGGGCAATATACCAGTGGTGCTGTCTCCCAATGAGGTAAGAGACGGAGGTATCCACGCGCTTACCTGCATTGGTCCCGCCACCAAGGAGGATACCCGGCATTACTTCCGGGAACCGCTGGTAAAGCTTCTGGATGAGGATGAGGAGCTGGCCCTGGCAGGGGTTGTTTTTATCGGAAGCCCTCAGGTTAACGATGAAAAAATGTTCGTAGCCGCAAGGCTGGGTTCTCTTGTGGAGGCCCTTAATGTGGACGGAGCCATCGTCACCACCGAGGGCTTTGGAAACAATCATATTGATTTTGCTGAAAACATCAACCAGATTGGCATGCGAGGCGTGCCTGTCGTGGGCGTTTCCTTCTGCGCCTACCAGGGACAGCTGGTGGTTGGAAACAAGTACATGGACGCCATGATTGAGCTCAATAAGGATCCGGAAGGCTTTGAAAGCGAAATTTTAGGGGACAGTACCCTTTGCCTGGAGGATGCGCAAAGAGCCGTTCTAATGCTGAAAACCAAGATGGCTGGTATTCCCATTGCACCGGCGGACCGCAAATGGTCTCAGAACTGCATTGACGAAAACCAGAAGCTGTGCAGGTGAGCCTATGGAATATGCGCTTGAGCCAAAGCTTTTAAAGGGTAAAATTACAGAAGTTACCGAGATGTGCGTCAAGGTGTCCCTGAAAGGTCGGATGGGCGTGATTACAGTCCCCTTAAGAAGCGTTATTACCGATAAGCCCATGGAAACGGATCAGGAAATTGAAGTGTATTTGAGCTATGTTCGGGTTCTCTAGCCCGCAGTGCTGCTGCCTCCGGCCTGGCCGGAAAGATGAAAGGAGTTTATTATGAAGCTTACAACCGCCTTCGGATTGAAATCGGAAATATATGTTCCCGTTACGCCTCCTCCCGTATGGACCCCGTTAGACAAACCCCTCTCCCAGTGCACCGTGGCCTTTTGTACTGCCGGTGGCGTTCACATTAAAAGTCAGCCCCGGTTTAACATGGCGGGAGATTACTCCTTCAGAACCATTCCCTCCGCTACGCCCTCCTCCGAGCTTATGGTAAGCCATGGCGGCTTTGACAACAGCGACGTCAACAAGGACATCAATTCCATGCTTCCCATTGATCGTCTTCATGAGCTGGCAGCCGAAGGCTTTATTGGAAAGGTGGCGCCCACCCTCGTCGGTTTTATGGGCGGAGGCGGAAATGTGGAAAAATTTATTAATGAAACCGGTCCGGCCATAGCCAAAATCCTTAAGGAGGACGGGGTGGATGTAGCGGTATTTACCGGAGGCTGCGGCACCTGTCACCGCTCGGCAACCATTGTTCAGCGTGCGGTAGAGGCAGCGGGCATAGCCACTGTTTTAATTGCCGCTCTGCCCCCCATTGCCCGTCAGCAGGGGTCGCCCCGCATCACCGCACCCCACGTGCCCATTGGCTCCAATGCCGGTGAGCCGCACAACATCCCCCAGCAGACGGCCATTTTAAAGGATACGCTTAACGCCATTTTGGAAATGGAATCCTTCGGATGCATGAAAGTGCTCCCTTATGAATACAGACATAATGTCTGACAGCTTAATGGAAAAGCTGTCGGCTTCTGAAAGGATGGGGAACAGTCTATGAAGCTTGAAAATTGCGGAAAATCCGCTGAGGAAATCAAGGCTATTACAAAAAAATACATGATAGATACCTACGAGCGTTTTGATTTTATCGCTCAAACCGCCCGGGACATGTACCTTTACGATGAAAAGGGGGAGGCCTACCTGGATTTCTACAGCGGAATTGCCGTCAACAGTGTGGGCAGCTGCAATCCAAAGGTGGTGGAGGCTGTGGCGGATCAGGTAAAAGACCTTATGCACACCTTCAACTACCCCTATACCCTTCCCCAGGCCTTGCTTGCCGAGCGTATTTGCACGGCTCTTGACATGGATAAAATCTTTTACCAGAATTCGGGAACAGAGGCCAATGAGGCCATGATAAAAATGGCCCGCAAATACGGCACGGATCATTATGGACCGGAAAAATACCACATTATTACCGCCAAAAAGAGCTTCCACGGAAGAACCTATGGCTCCCTTTCGGCTACAGGCCAGCCGGACAATGCCTGCCAGAAGGGCTATAAGCCCATGCTGCCCGGCTTCACCTATGCCGAATTTAACAATCTTGAGGATTTTAAGAGCCAGGTCACGGAAAATACCATTGCCATTATGCTGGAGCCCATCCAGGGGGAGGGGGGCGTAAACCCGGCAACCCCTGAATTCATGGAGGGCATAGAGGCACTGTGCAGGGAGCGGGGTCTTCTGCTTCTCATGGACGAAATTCAAACCGGATGGTGCCGTACCGGAGAGCTTATGGGGTATATGCATTATGGCATTAAGCCCGATATTGTCACCATGGCCAAGGCCATGGGGGGAGGTATGCCCATCGCTGCCCTGTGTACGCGAAACGAGGTGGCCGAGGCCTTTTCTGTGGGATCCCATGGAACCACCTTCGGCGGAAATCCTGTGAGCTGCGCTGCCGCTTATGCGGTTATCGGTGAAATGCTGGAGCGGGATCTGTCGGGAAAGGCCCGTGAGACAGGGGCCTATCTCAGCGAAATAATGAGAGGGCTGCCCCATGTTAAGGAGGTTCGAGGCATGGGCCTTTTAATTGGCATTGAGTTTGATGAGCCCCACGGTCTTAAAATAAAGCATGGCTGCGTGGACGGAAGGCTTCTGGTCACCCTTATCGGGGATCGGGTCATTCGCCTTCTGCCGCCCCTCATCGCTGCGCAAGCCGATTGCGATAAAGCCTTTGATATCCTGAAGGATGCCGTTATAAAGGCTTATGAATAGAAGTGAATAAAGAATCTTATTGTTTTTAGAATTTGCCTGTAGTAAACTTAAATTCAACAGAACAAACAAGGCGATGATGCCACTGTAAAGCCCTTAGCTTTATAGTGGCGTTTTTTTAGAGTCACCGGTGAAAGATACCGGCATGAGCTTAAAAGGAGATGACGGAATTGAGCGGTATCGTTTGTGAAAAGCGTGTTTATCAGGACGGAGAAGTTACCCACAGCCATCCCTATGCGCAAATGGTATTTCCGCTTGTTGGGGCCATGCGGTTTGTCATAAGCTCCAGTCATGAGGCATTGGTGGATGAAAACAGCATTTTCCTGCTGCCTTATGATTGCGCCCATTCCTTTGAGGTATGGGGAAAGAACCAGTTTCTTATATTGAACATTCCCAGCAATATGATCGAGGTTGCCCGCTGGAATCTGGCAACCGGCATTAAGTGCCCTTTTAACGAAAAATGGAAGGCTATCCGGTATCTTATTCTGGATGAAATGCAAAGCGGAGGAAAAGGGGGGACAGCCCTTTCCAAGCTCTACTATTATTTTATACCGGAAATGCTTGAGAAGGGAACGCCTCGCTCGGTTCAGTACATCAATGAACACTATAATGAAAATATCGCTATTGAAACACTTTCAAGCCTTGAAAACTACAGTATTACTTATTATGGCGAATGGTTTAAAAAAACCGTCGGTAAATCCCCCATGGAATACATACAGCAGTGCCGGATTGAAAGGGCCAAGGAGCTTTTGCTCAACAGTAATCTAAGCATCATGCAGATTGCTGGCGAAGTAGGCTATAGCTATGAATCTTCTTTTACAAAAATATTTAAATTAAGGGAAAATATATCGCCTAAGATCTTTCGTGAAACACATTCTTGATAGTAAAAGGGGCTTCAATAAGCCCTTAAAGGACAAAAAGGGAGCTGTTGAAATCAGCTCCTTTTATTTGTCGTCCTTTGCTAAAGCAAATCTGGCCAAAAGGATGGGGGCTCGATGTTCCCCTTCCTTTTGATTGTCCGGCAAAAGGTATTCCTGCGCCGGAAGTGGTTATTCAATTAAAAAATTCAGCTCACAGGATGCTTTTCAGCATGGGATATAGGGTTTCCGCCATGCGCATAAAGCCCAGATCGTTGGGGTGGCAGCCGTCTACCGTGCAGGCAATACGGTTTTCCCGTCCGAAAAAGGTTTCTCCGTCAATAAAATAAACCTTCTCATCACCGGATGCCCGGGCGTTTTCATAAGTGCGGTAAATGATTTTTCTCCGCTGGGCATTGCCTTCGGGATTGGAATCGAAATCCGGCTTGGTTAATATGAGAATGGGGAGCTGGGGATGAGCCTTGCGGACAATCTTGAAAAAGCTTTCATGGGTTTGTGCCAGATGCTCGGCGGAGGGCGCATTATGGTCATAATCATAAACAAAGGCGCTCATGGTAAGCCCCGCTATGTAGTGGGCCATCTCAACCTCGCCCTTGGCTGCTCCGGAAAAGCCAAGATTAATATAGTCCGCATCCAGCCAACGGGACAGGAGGGCGGTGTAAGCGTTGGCCGCTCTTGATGCACAGCCGCCTTCGGTAATGGAAGATCCGTAAAACACCAGGGGCTTTTCAATTAAATATGGCGTTGGTTCTTCGATAACCGCATTATCCTCAATTTCAATGGTAACATCCTCAAGCTCTTCATTTCTCGGCAAATGAATGGTAATATCCTCCATGATGCCGGTCTTCTCAAAGCTCAGGCTTCCGGTTTTATCCGTATAATTTTTCGGGCAGGCGATACCCGCATAGCGGATGCGGCTTCCGCAGCCTACATAAACATCCGCCCCGGCTGAACCGGAAAGGGGGATGGCCCAATCAATGACATTGGTGGAAAGGCGGATGTGGACAGTTATTTTTGAGGCATTGGTTCTGAAACGGACCCTGGCGCCAACAGGATGAACCCCACGATTAGCGACGCCCTGGGAAACCTTGCTTATAAGATCCTCCGGCAAACGCCAGAAACGTTGGGGTAAAAGACTTTCAACAAGTCCGTGAATTTGTATGGGCTTTTGGTTGCAGGAATAGGTTTTCATTGGGGTTATTCCTCCTAACGATGGCTTTATTTACCACTTGCCATACTTTATCACTTGCCATTCTGAGCGTCAATAAGCATTTTTTTGTAAATACCCTTTACCTGATAGGCCCATATACCATAGGCAATACCCAAAGCTGAGAGGAGGAAAAAAGGCACAAGACGGAGAACTGCAAAAGGCAGTTCGAAGAAAAAGCTTCCCCAGAAGGCACTTCCTTCCTTTTCCCACAGTCCGGGCGTCAGAAAAGCCATATCGGTCAGTTTAAAATTAACGCTTAGAAGCATTAGTAATACATAAAGCAG
>JAFADM010000508.1 GCA_023424865.1 Bacillota bacterium
AAGCCCAAGGCCTCAAAAAGAGTTCTGTATATAGAATAGAAATTACTACAGGAAAATTTCGATAGGATCTTCCACCGCGGCAATTCTATGGTATGATCAGAAGGAATGTTCATTTTCTGCTATTTTATTTGCATTTTAAAGGAGAATGTATATGCCATTAGTTGACATGCCACTTGAAAAGCTTAAAGAGTATAAGGGGATTAATCCCAAGCCTGCGGATTTTGAGGCTTTCTGGGATAAGGCCCTTGAAGAAATGAGAAATACACCCCACAATTCGGAGCTCATTCCCACTGGTCCCAAAACGGATTTCGCAGAGTGCTTTGATTTATATTTTGACGGTACAGGCAACTCCCGCATTCACGCCATGTATGCAAGACCTAAGAACCCCAAGGGCAAAAGCCCTGTCATTCTTCAATTCCACGGTTATTCCGGAGATGCGGGAGACTGGCTGGACAAACTGGCTTATGTGGCGGCAGGCTTTTGTGTAGCCGCACTGGATTGCCGGGGACAAGCCGGTAAATCCGAGGATTTAAGCGGTACCGTGGGAACCACCTTTAAAACCCATTTCGCCAAGGGCCTCGACGGCAAGCCCGAGGACCTGTTTTACAAGCATATGTATCTTGATACCGCCAAGCTTGCGGATGTTGTTCTGGGCTTCTCTGAAACCGACGAAACCCGGGTGGGCGCTATGGGTGGATCCCAGGGCGGAGGACTCACCTTTGCCTGCGCAGCACTGGAACCCCGCGTGACCCGTATGGCAGCAACCTATCCCTTTTTGAGCGATTACAAGCGCGTTTGGCAAATGGATCTTGCCAAGGGTGCCTATGAAGAGCTCAGCTATTACTTCAGAAAATTTGATCCCCTCCATGAAAGAGAAGAAGAAGTCTTTACTAAGCTGGGTTATATCGACATCCAGCATCTTGCCCCAAGGATAAAGGCCAGGACACTGATGGCTGTGGGCCTTATGGATACCATCTGCCCCCCGTCCACCCAGTTTGCCGCTTATAATAAGGTAACAAGCGAAAAAAGCCTTCTTATTTACCCGGATTACGGCCATGAGGGCTTAAAGGGCTATGCCGACAAGCTTTACGAATATATGCTGGAGCTTGTAAAAATTTAAATTCATGCCTATAACCCATTATAGAAAAGGATATATTAAAATTATGGCATACACGCTTTTAAACGGTAAGGAACTGGCTAAAAGGATGAAGACGGAGATGGCCCGGGAAGTGGAGGCACTGGTTAAGGAAAGTGTGCTTCCAGGCTTGGCTGTTGTGATTGTCGGAGATGATCCTGCCTCCCGCATTTATGTAAAGAATAAAAGGAAGGACTGTGAGGAGGTAGGAATACGCTCCTTTGAGTACGCCCTTCCCGCTGAAACCCATGAAGACCAGCTTCTGGAGCTGATAGACGCTTTGAACGAGGACGATGCGGTTGACGGTATACTGGTTCAGCTGCCTTTGCCCGGGCATCTCAGCGAGGAACATGTGTTAAAACGCATTGCCCCGCACAAGGATGTGGATGCCTTTCACCCCTTTAATGTGGGAGAACTGGTTATCGGCAGAAACAGCTTTGTACCCTGTACGCCGTCGGGAGTTATGGCACTTTTAAAGGATGCGGGAATTGAAGTGAAGGGAAAGAGCTGCGTGGTGGTGGGAAGAAGCAATATTGTGGGAAAGCCTATGGCGCTTTTACTACTTCATGCCGATGGAACCGTCACAGTGTGCCACTCAAAAACAAGAGATCTTGAAAAGGTATGTGCTCAGGCGGACATTTTGGTAGCAGCCATTGGACGTCCGGGTTTTATTACCGAAAAATTTGTCAAGCCCGGTGCCGTGGTGGTGGATGTGGGCATTAACCGCCTTCCTGACGGAACTATGACCGGGGATGTGGATTTTAACAACGTCGCCCCTTTATCTTCCTATATAACACCTGTTCCGGGAGGAGTTGGACCCATGACAAGGGCCATGTTGCTTACAAATACCATTAAAGCTGCCAAAATGCACAAAAAAGACAGGCTTTCTTGACATAAAAATGAAAAGTGTATACAATAGTTTCATAATGGCATTCAGTGTGCGTAATGCTGTGAAAGCCGTTTATTTGCTTTATTGATGATGAAGAAATGAATTCCATGGAAAAGCTGTTAACAAAAGCTAAAGGAGGTGAGTAATATAGAGTTTCTATTTTTAATTATCGGCCTAGTAATAGGTATTATCATAGCGATCGTTAGTTCACTTATTTCCTTCCGAAAGGGAGTTGAGCATAGAAAGCGCGTGGCGGAAGCCCAGTTCGAAAGTGCTGAAAAGGAAAGCCAGCGCCTCATAAGTGAAGCTGAAAAAGTTGCTGAGAGAAGAAAGCGGGACACCCTGATTGAAGCCCGTGAAGAGATTCACAAGAGCAGGGTGGAGCTGGAGCGGGAAGTCAGGGAGCGCAGAACGGAAATTCAGCGAACTGAAAGAAGACTTCAGCAAAAAGACGAGACACTTGAAAAGAAAATGGATACCCTTGAAAAGAAAGATGAAGCATTGAACAAGCAGATTCACGAAATCGAAGTCCGTCAGGAAGAGATTGACGCACTGCATCAAAGACAGATTGAAAAATTGGAGAGCATTTCCGGTTTATCTGTTGAAGAGGCAAAGCAGTATCTGCTGAGCAATATTGAGGGTGAGGTCAAGCATGAAGCCGCTATAATGGTCAAGGAGATCTTTGAAAGAGCCAAGGAAGAAGCCGGACGCAAGTCCAAGGAGGTTTTGGCCACAGCTATTCAAAGATGTGCAGCGGATCATGCTTCGGAAATTACCGTTTCCGTGGTGGCACTGCCCAATGATGAAATGAAGGGCAGGATCATCGGAAGAGAAGGCCGCAATATCCGTACACTGGAAACTCTTACCGGCATTGATTTGATTATCGACGATACGCCGGAAGCGGTTATCCTGTCCGGATTTGATCCTATTCGAAGAGAAGTGGCGCGTTTAGCGCTTGAAAAGCTCATTGTGGACGGACGCATTCACCCCGCCCGCATTGAAGAAATGGTTGAAAAGGCACGGAAAGAAGTGGATAACGCCATTCGTGAAGAAGGCGACAGGGCTACTTTTGAAACCGGCGTACACGGACTTAACCCCGAGCTGATAAAGCTTCTCGGTAAGCTCAAGTACAGAACCAGTTATGGGCAGAACGTCCTCATGCACTCCATAGAGGTTTCCCATCTGGCCGGATTGATGGCCGCCGAGCTTGGAGAGGATGTCACTCTCGCCAAGCGTGCAGGACTGCTGCATGATATCGGCAAAGCCGTGGATCATGAAGTGGAAGGAACCCATGTCACAATTGGCGCTGAGCTATGCCGCAAATACCGTGAAAGCGAAGATATCATAAACGCCGTTATGGCCCACCATGGCGACGTGGAGGCGACTACTGTTATCGCTGTTCTGGTTCAGGCTGCAGACGCTGTTTCCGGTGCAAGGCCCGGGGCCAGAAGAGAGACTTTGGAGACCTACGTCAAGCGGCTTCAAAAGCTGGAGGAAATAGCCAATTCCTTCACCGAAGTCGAAAAATCCTTTGCCATTCAGGCAGGACGCGAAATCCGCATTATGGTTAAGCCTGAGGTCATTAATGACGAAGGCATGATTATGGTTGCGAGAGATATCGTCAAGCGTATAGAAAGCGAAATGGATTACCCCGGACAAATCAAGGTTCACGTGATACGTGAAACTCGAACCGTAGAATACGCAAAGTAAGCAAGTACAAAAATTCATGACAGGAAGCGTGAAAACGCTTCCTGTCTATTCTTAGTAAAGCGCACCCAAAATAATTGGCGCTTTACATTGCAGCAAAGGCAGGAACACTTCTTGAGAGAAGTGATTCGGACTTAAAGTGAAAGGATGAAACCTTTGAAGATCCTTTTTATCGGGGATGTATTCGGCGAAACCGGCAGAACTGCACTTAAATTGAAGGCGGAAGAGCTAAAAAAAACTTACAGACCCGATTTTTTTATTGTTAACGGAGAAAATGCGGCCGGGGGAAAAGGGATAAACTACAACACCGCTCAGGATATATTTGATTGCGGAGCCGATGTGATTACCATGGGAAACCACACATGGGCACGTAAGGAAGTACTTAACATCATTGACTCGGGCATCAAAATTATCCGGCCTGCCAACTATCCAAAGGGAGTACCCGGCAAGGGAAGGATAATTATTGAACGGGGCGGAGTTCGCCTTGGTATTATCAATCTTTTGGGCAGAGTGTATATGGATGGACCGGTAGATTGTCCTTTTCAAACAGCGGATCGGGAGCTATCCTATTTTAAGGGACAAACCGATGCCGTATTTGTGGACTTTCATGCCGAGGCAACCAGTGAAAAAATTGCCCTTGGCATGTATCTGGACGGAAGAGTGGCCTGTGTTGCAGGTACCCATACCCATGTTCAGACTGCTGATGAACGGATCCTTGAAAACGGTACGGCTTTTATTACGGATACAGGGTTTACGGGTCCTGCGGACGGCATCATCGGTATAAAAAAAGAGCTTATTTTAAAAAAGTTTACTCTCGGTTTACCAATACAGCATGAACTTGCACCCGGGAGAGCCGTATTAAACGGCATCCTGGTTACACTTGATCCCATAACAAAAAAGGCAACAGGCATAGAACGCATTTCAGAATTTATAAAAGTATAAAATTTATCGGAGGTTTTTGAGATGGATGTGTTGAAGGTCTCTTCAAAATCGAATCCCAATTCCGTAGCCGGAGCAATTGCTGGAGTAGTCAGAGAAAAGGGAATGGCCGAGGTTCAATCCATCGGAGCAGGTGCTTTGAACCAGGCAGTTAAGGCTGTGGCTATCGCCAGAGGTTTTCTCGCCCCCCTGGGAATTGAACTGGTTTGCGTACCTGCGTTTTCTGAAATAATAGTGGATGGTGAGGAAAGAACTGCTATGAAGCTTATTGTAGAGCCCCGCAGGCATGTATAAGAGTATAGCTGTTATACCTTGTATGAACCAGGAAGACGAGAATGGAGACACGGTATGAATTACAGAGCTGTATATGAGTCCTGGCTTACGAGCGATTATTTTGATGAACAGACAAAAGAAGAGCTCAGAAAAATCGCCGGGAATGAAAAAGAAATTGAAGATCGTTTCTACCGGGATCTGGAATTTGGCACAGGTGGCATGAGGGGTGTCATTGGAGCTGGTACCAACCGGATGAATACATATACGATACGAAAGGCTGCTCAAGGTCTTGCCAATTATCTTAAAAAGCAGCCCAAGGAGGAAGGACAAGGGGTTGCCCTTGCCTATGACTCCAGACATTTTTCCGGGAGTTTTGCTCTTGAAACCGCTTTAGTACTTGCTGCCAACGGCATCAAGGCGTATTTGTTCGACGAACTGAGACCCACACCAGAGCTTTCCTTTGCAGTACGCTATTTAAGCTGTGCTGCAGGTGTCATGATTACCGCCAGCCACAATCCCAAGGAATACAATGGCTTTAAAGCCTATGGCTTTGATGGCTGCCAAATGCCTCCTAAGGCTTCCGACGCAGTTATTGAAGAGGTAGATGCCTTAAAGGATCTTTCATCCATAAAGGCTCTTACAAAAAAGGAAGCTGAGGACAAAGGGCTTCTTCAAACCATTGGCACCCAGGTAGACGAGGCGTATATTGAAGCACTTAAAAAGGTATGCGTCAATCCTGAGCTATCAAGGAAATACGGACCTGAAAGCCCCATTGTTTTTACTCCTCTCCACGGAACGGGCAACAAGCCTGTTCGCCGTATTCTCAGGGAGATTGGCTTTGACAGGGTTCTTGTTGTTAAGGAGCAGGAGTTGCCCGATCCGGACTTCTCAACCGTTAAATACCCAAATCCGGAGGAAAGAGCCTCCTTTGAGCTGGCCATTAATCTGGCCCGTAAGGAAAATGTGGATTTGATTATCGGTACCGATCCCGATGCGGATCGTATAGGAGTTGTGGTAAGAGACGCAGCAGGCGACTATATTACCCTTACCGGCAATCAAACAGGCTGCTTGCTCATGGAGTACATTTTATCCCAAAAAAAGCAGCGAAACGAGCTTCCTGCCAACGCCTTTGTGGTTGAGACCATTGTTTCCAGCAATCTTGCTCAGGAAATTGCGGCCCATTACGGCGTGGAGCTTCTTGAAGTGCTTACCGGCTTTAAATTCATTGGTGAGCAAATCCGGCTTTTGGATGATACGGGCAGGAAAAAGTTCCTTTTCGG
>JAFADM010000548.1 GCA_023424865.1 Bacillota bacterium
TGGAAGAAATTGTGGCAGCCAAAAAAAAGCGGGACCGCAATATTCCCATACTTGAGAAGGAAATCGCCCAGGATCCCCATAATGCCTTCACCCTGTTCAATCTTGGCAACGAATATTTGGCCCAGAACCAGACCGAAGAGGCCTATCGCTATTATAGGCAGGCCTATGGACGAATGGATGTGAACCAGGCGTATGCTCCCCACCTTTATTACCGAATGATCCTATGTCTAAAGGCCTCAAAAGCATACACCCAGGCTATCAAGCTCTGTGACGAGGCACTGGGGATTTATCCGAAATGCACGGATATCCTTTATATGAAGGGCCGCATCTATGTCGATACCAATGCCCTCTTTCCGGCAGAAGCCTGCTTTTTAAAATGTCTGGAAATCGGTGAGCCTCCGGGAAGCCTAAAATTTCTCAACGGCTGCGGAAACTTTAGGGCCGCTCTGGCACTGGGTGAATTATACCAGGAGAATGAGGATTTGGACCGGTCACTTGACTACTACAACCTGGCCTTGAAGACGGACGGTTCACTTTATTCAGCTTTATATGCCATCGGTACCGTACTAAGCAAAAAGTACGGGAACCCGGATCAGACTGCTGCCCACCTAGCCTCCTATTTTTCAAACTTGAACCATGTCCCCAATGCCATGGTTTACTGTGATATTTTACTGAACAATAAAATAATAGGCCCGGTGCTCACTATTCTGGAAAGGATTCCGGTCCATACGGCGCAGCACTGGGACAGACTCTTTATTACAAGTAAAATAAGCTTTTTGACACAGCAATGGGCCAGGGCTTACGAAGGCTTTTATAAAATAAGCCAGATGGGAGCCGGTGAAGCCCCCATCCTTTCCCATTGTTTAAACGACAGTCTTTGGTTCCTGGGGATTATCGGTCTTGCAGATAAGAAGTATTCTAAAGACTCGCTCATCCTTTTGAAGCAAAAAAACCAGGCTTCAATGGCCATGCTCTTTGAACGCCTGGGCAGCCTGGCAGTTAAAGGCCGCCAGACGTCTAAAGAGCTTACGGATGACTGCCTGCCCCTGCTGGACCGCTATTTTGACGATGTGCTCCGTGCTGAGCTTTATGACCTTTTTACCCAATCCCTGGAAATACTTAACCATTTTTCTTCCAGAGATGTGCTGCTGAGGCTGGCCTCGGTTTATCATAAAAACGGTCTTAAGAGCCTGGCAGGCAAAACCGTTCTTCGCTCTGTCAGGGAGCTGGATTTTATAACCCCGGAAAGTGCCCTTCTTCTGGCAAGAGATTTGCCCTTTAACTAAAGCCGACATTATGCTTTTATAAAGCAGAGCCGCCCTTTTTAAGCTCTCCGGTAACGTCCCTTCCGTCAAGCTCCCTAACGGCCTTGCCGGATTGAAGGGCAAGCCAGGCTGCCACTCCGGCTGCTTCTCCCAACTGATTAAGGTTTACCATAACCCGCAATGCGCCAAAGGTTGCTTTATCGGCATGGAGCATTCGCCCCGCGGGTATAAAATTATCCACGCCATCCACCATAAGGCTTTCAAAGGGCAGCTGATAGTATTTGGCAGCTTCCCCCTCATAGCCCTCCTCCAAACGCCAGTTTCCCTTCTCAATTCGTGTATTTTTTCCAAATACGGTGGTCCTTTCTCCGTTCAATTCCTTAAAGGTGATTCCCATGGTATCACTGTGATGAATGTCCACCCGGTAGGAACCATAAAGCACAGGATCGGAAAAGGCCTTCCCGGAAAGGAGCTCCCTTTCGATGGCACCATACCGGGTTTTGTAATGAAGGGTTTCACGGATGCCAATGGAAGAGCAGGCTGCAACCAGGGCATACTTCTGGTCCGGATAGCCGTACTTTTTAAGGAGAGTGACAAAGGCCCGCATCTGTCTTCTGCCTTCCACCTCACTGTGAGTTAAGTCCTCAGCCCTGCTGCAAAGGACATTGAAAACATGATTATCCGCCCTCATGGATAAATCCGGACACCCCACTACCGAGCGGCTCCAGCCCCAATCATCAGGAAGGCCTGCCTCATGACCATGCTCTGTTACAAGACGGTGCAAATCCTGCCTCTTAATTTGACCATTCATAAGAAAACAGGACGAAGGAGGCTGCACCCCGTCATGGGTATAGCCTTCAAGCCCCAGGTCCCGGGCAATATCCCCATCCCCTGTGGCATCAATGACAAAGGAGGTTTTTATGGCCTGACGCCCGTCCTTATTTTGCAGGATAACAGCCGTAATTGAGGAACCCTCGGTGAGAACTCCGCCATAATAGGTGTGAAGGTAAAGCTTTATCCTGTTTTCCTTTACAAGCTGATCCAGCTCAATTTTAAGCTCCTCCGAATTAAAGGTATAAGCCGTATGAGGGCTTGGATCCTCATACACCGCATCCTGTCTCTTTAGCCGTTCAAGAACCTCCTGGGTAAGCCCCGCTATAATCTGATGCCTTCCGTCGGTATCCCTGAGGCTGTGCCAGACATTGACGAGGCCGCAGGTTGCCACCCCGCCCAGGCAATTTTGTTTTTCAATAAGAACCACCCTGGCGCCAAGTCTTGCGGCGCGAACCGCTGCAAATACCCCTGTGCAGCTTCCGCCTATAACACAAATATCGGTGTCCTCCACTACCTTTAGCTTCTGAGCCGGTACGAATAATAACTTTTCAACACTACCCATTTTTCTAATCCCCTTATGCATTTTCGTTGCATTTTCCCAGCAGGGTATGCACCCCTTTTCCGGGTCCTTTATCATTTTACCGAAAACCCCTTCCTCCCTCCTTTCCCCTTTATTGATCTTTCTCTACTTTTGTCAGATCTACTGCCACCTTTTCCTAGCCAAGCAAGGAGTTAAGACTCTCCTTAAGTCAGAATTAAATTGCACAGTTTCACCCAAGGGTATAAAAAAGAGGTTTATAATAAAGGAAGCGTAAAAACCTGGTGCTTTAGGAAAGGTGGCTTTTTTATGGATGATGCTTATGATTATGAGCTTTCAAAGGGTGAACGCTTCCTCATGGGATACAAGCATAACCGTCATACCCAGCCAGCCCCTGCCCCCTATCTATTCAGAACCTTAAGGCTTATCCGAATTACTGAGGGGGGAGCCGACTGGCGGGTGGGAGGCTATACTTATACTCTAGGCAAGGATGATCTTTTGCTTCTTAACACCCTGGAATCCAGGCAAATTGTCCGTATTCACCCGGGTGTTCCTTTCCAGTACGATCTTTTTGCCTTCCCCTTTTTGGCTCCGGGCACCACCGAATGTCTCCGCCCTTTTTTTGAACCGGACGACGGACAAAAAAGAAAAATCCCGGGCAATCCATATTTTAATGGGGATACCCGGGATTTATATCAAAGGCTCATAAAGGAAGCAGCACTCAGCTCTGCCGGCAGTCCGAATATCGTTCAAGGACTGCTTTTGGCACTGCTTGGCTATATTGGGCGCGAATGGGAAAGAACAAAGAAGCCTGCCGATGAAAAGGAGGCCTGCTCCCTTCAGCTTTTTGAAGCCATTGAGGGCGCGGCCGAGTATATCCGAAATCACTCGGACCAGGTTGCTGGTCCGGTACAGCTTGCAGCCCATGCCAATTACAGCAGGGGCTATTTCTCAGAAATGTTCAAAAAATATGCCGGCATCAGTATTAATGAATATATCAACCGATGCCGCCTGGATAAGGTTTGCAGCATGCTGGAAGCCTCCGATGTGAATATACTGGACGCAGCCCTTGCCTGCGGCTATAAATCCTCCGCAGGCTTTTACAAGGCCTTCAACAGGCATTTGGGCATGTCCCCCACGGACTATTTACGCAGCCTTGCCCTTAAGAAAGGGTCTGGCGGCATGAACGTTGAATAGCTCAATGAGAGGCCCCATAAAGAAGGCCGTCACTACCGTTCCCACCCCGACAACCGCATGGAAAAGGAATCCGATGAGGATGCAGATTAAATCTGTCCCAATACGGCAATATTGAAATTTGGCTACTTTCTTATCTGCCAGTATCAAAGCCACGGCATCGTATGTAGAAACTCCAAGATTCGCCGTATAATAAAAGGCGGAGGCAAAGCACATTATGATTATTCCTGTTATAAGGAGCACAATTCGAACAGCCAGAGACGAATTTCCAAGAAGGGGTTCCAAGAGGTTTGTGGTAAATTGAACGATGTAGCCGGTTCCGAAAATGTTAATGAAGGTAGCAACGCCGATATAGCGCTTATCCAGAAAATAAACACCTACCAGCATTATCAGATTGAGAATAGTATACAGGGTTCCGAAATTCATCTGGATAAGGTTCCAGATACCGCTGACCAGGCATTGGAAAGGATCTGTTCCGAATAGGGACATTTTGAACAAGCCTACACTGAAGCCGCTCATGCAAACACCAATAAAGGCCATAAAAATCCGCTTGTTTCTCTTTTCCATGTACTCCCCCTGCTGAGCCGTTTTCAACAGCTCCACTCCCCATCGTTGTCTCTAAAGTGCCTTAAAAATTTTACCACAGTATTCTCTTTTTCTACAGTAAAATAACTTTTATTTAAGGAGCCGGGCCTGTCTTTTTACTAAAAGAATCCTTCTGCTTTGTTTATTTGTTTATTTGTTTATTGACATTAAAATTATGATTCTTATAATTAAATTGTGTTTACAATAGTAGGAAGGTACTTTTATAAAAAGGGCCTGGTCGCCATGAAACACTACAGATAAGGTAATTTTTAAACAAGAGTATTCCTCCTACCGACAAATTGCGAGTCAATACTCCGCAGTAAGTGGGCGGTGAATGGAGGATACAGCCATGTCTGCTTTTAAGCTGCCCTTTCGGGGCCAAACCTTCAAAATTTTACAGCTGACGGATATTCATTATACCGACGGGGATGCCAGTGATAAAAAAACTCTGTCCCTAATAGCCGATCTCATTACAGGGGAAAAGCCGGATCTTATTATGCTGACGGGTGATTTTCTAGTGGGCGCAAAAAACACTGAGGACGCCCCGGCAGCTCTTTTACCTGTCACACGCTCCGGAATCCCCTGGTGCTTTGTTTTCGGCAATCATGATACGGAATTCGGAAAGGGCCATGACGATTTGTTGGACGTGCTTTTTTCTCTGCCAAACGTTATTCCTTTTCCAGAAGTTCTTGGAATTCACGGCAAAAGCAATTACACCCTTGATCTGACAGACACCGGCGGTCAGCTTAAATGGGTAGTCTTCGGCATGGATTCCAATATGTACAATAAAAATCCCGCAGTAGCCAACTATGACTATATCCAATTTGATCAAATCGCCTGGTACCGGAAGCTTATGGAGCAGTATAAGGAAAAGCACTCCGATTTTGGTGCCCTTGCCTTCTTTCACATCCCTCTGCCCGAATACAACGAGGTATGGAATACCCGCACCTGCTATGGTTATAAAAAAGAACAGGTCTGCTGCCCTCTCCAGAACTCAGGTCTTTTTTCAACCATGCTGGATATGGGACATATGCGCGGCACTTTCGCCGGTCATGACCATATAAACGATTACTGGGGCGAATTGTACGGCATAAAGCTTTGCTATGGCAGAGCCACAGGCTACCATACCTATGGAAGGCGTGGCTATCCGAGAGGCGGGCGCATTATACTTCTGGACCGGGAGAACACACGAGATTTCAAGACCTATGTACGACTGGCCAATGGTGTAGTATTGGAGGATTTTCCAGTTCATCAGCCCAAGATGAAGTAATAAGGAAGAGCTTAACCACGAAAAGCATTTGCAAGTTACAGGGAACAATTAATCAGGATTTGCAGGTTCCATAGTCTATAGCAAAGCCCATTTCCCGCAGGTGTTATTTGTATCTTAAAGAAGTATGCTCCTTTTAAATACTTTATCTTGACATTTAGTCAGTACTGAATATAATCATACTCAGTACTGACTATTTTATTAGCCATTCGCTAAGCAAATCTGGCTAATAGGCAGGGGGTTCGATGCCCCCGAGCTTTTAATTTGAAAGGAGTGGTATTATCATTCCCCTTTATATTCTCGGACTCCTCCTGCGATTTGGGCCACAGCACGGCTACCAGATAAAAAAGCTTATGGAAGAACAGCTGGAGGACTTTACTCAAATAAAGCTGCCCAATGTCTATTATCATCTTGAAAAGATGGAAGCTGCCGGGCTTCTCACGGCTGCCGGCGATAAACAGGGAGGGCGCCCGGAAAAAACCGTGTATGAAGTAAGCGCCAGCGGAGCGGACAAATTCGGAGAGCTTCTGGAGCAGACCTTACATTTTCACTACCGGCCTACCTTTGACAGCGATGCCACCTTTTATTTTTCCGACAAGCTGGATAGCGGTGCATTGCCGGAAAGTCTCCGCAGGCATATTGAAGCTATGAAAAAGATACTTGATATGCTGGAAATTCATCGCAGAGAGACGATGGAATACATTCCGGAAGCCTATAAAATTCCTTCCAATATTATTTTTGAGCATCATATCCTGCATTATAAAGCGGAGCTTGCCTGGGCGGAGCAATCATTAAATACTTTAAAGGAGGCTGAAGCATATGGTAAAAATTAGAGCTATTGAAACAAATGAGGGCATTCAGAATGAAGTTACGGTGGAAGCTTTTGACGCATTTGCCCGCAGTATGCGGGACAAGGGCTGGAATGGCGTAGAAGGCATGATTGCTTCCGGCATCAAGGGCGGGGACGTCTTGGAGGTCGGCCCGGGCCCCGGCTATGTGGGTTTGGAGCTGGCAAAAAGGATTCACCCCAAATCCCTTACCGGCTGTGAAATCAGTCCTGCCATGCTTCGCTTTGCCGAAAAAAACGCGGCTGAATACAGGATTCCCGCCCGCTATGTGCTGGGAAACTGTATGGCAATGCCGTTTGAGGATGAGAGCTTTGATACGGTTATCTCCAATGGCTCCCTGCATGAATGGGAGAACCCTGTCCGCGCCTTTGATGAAATTTATCGTGTCCTTCGTCCTAACGGGCGCTATTGCATCACCGATTTACGCCGCGATGTGCATCCTCTGAAAAAGGCAATGGTCTACCTGTCTACCCAGCCAAAAGAAATGCGCCCCGGCCTTATCACCTCTTTAGATGCTGCGTATACCCTTTCGGAAATCACCGAGCTTTTGCGTCTATCCAGCCTGCGCAATGCCACCGTGAGCAGCGATTTCTTCGGTCTTTGTATTTCCGGTCAGAAGTGATGGAATCGTGTAAGTTATTCGCCCGTCATGGATACTCGTAAAAAAGTCATGCATAAAACCTGCATGACTTTTTTAATGGGGTAACGGGTTATTTTATATGGAAATCATTTTATGGATAACGCGGGATGGAGCAAAAGTAATACTATTCTTCTTTTCGTTTGATAGGCAGGAGTAAGTCTACTTGGGCAAGGTTCTCTTTGTCCCGCCAGTGGAGAATATTGAGATGTTCTTCAAGCAGGCCGTTCATGTTTTCACCTGTGGGAGACATGTTGGCATCCCAGAGTTTATGATTTTTCAGCCAGCATTCGAATAGGCGATTCCAGCCTGTACCATTGATTTCATCCATCAATATCATATATGCCGCGTACAGCCCGCCGTCAAAGCGCTTCTTTTCAAGAGGAGCGGGTACATCCATATCATCAGGGATGGTTACTTGAAACTCATAACCGTATTTACCATCACTGCGCATGCCAGGGTTGGGATGGTTGAAACCATAACAGCGCGCTGCAGGGTATATTTCAATTAAGTTTGAAGTATGAATAAATTCATGCAGCCTATCGCCCGCCGGGCCTTCCGGTCCATCGCCAATATAGTGTGCTGCGGCTACTGTTGCGGGCGGGAGAAAGACTATCCGCACATCACGATCCGTCAGCTTGTTCAGCCTTTCATTTGCCTTATTCAGGTCATCCATTGTCTTTTCCTCCCTGAAATTTATTCTGGAGACAGTCAAGGTATCTACAATTTCCAACAAGCTTTCATCATCCAGCAGCTTTAGCTTGGCATTTGGGATGTTCAGCCGCTGGACAAAGGATTGGATTACACTCTTGATTGTTGACAATGCGGTTATTTCATCCTCAATCTCATTTATATTTCGCTGGAATACTTCAATTAAGCGTGCAACATCGTCCATTTGCAGTATATCAGCTATATTTTTAAGCGGAATTCTAAGCTTTCTCAGCACGATTATTTGCTTTAAGCGTAATTGGGTTTCTGCATCGTACATCCTATATGAAGAATCATCCTTTTTTGCTGCCTGTATCAACCCAATTTCTTCATAATAACGAAGTGTTCTGGTTGAAATATTAAATTGCTTAGCAACTT
>JAFADM010000550.1 GCA_023424865.1 Bacillota bacterium
TTGTTGATGGTTTCAGCTGTCTGGACGGCACGAATCATGGGGCTGGAATAAATTTTATCAATGGCATTGCGCTGCTTAAGCCTCTTTCCCAGACGATCGGCCTGCATAAAGCCTTTTTCCGTCATTCTAACGGTCTCATGATTTTTATCGGAATCTTCTTTTTCTCCATGACGGATAAGGTAAATATTCATCAATGTCACATTCCTTTCCTGGCTACTAATGTGCAATCATAAAAGCCCTGCGCCTTCGGTTAAACCATGCCTCATCGGCACTCTGAGAGGCTTTACAAGACTTCTCTTTATGTTAGCACTTTTGGGTTTGTCACGGCAAGGCTTTTCCTAACAGCTTTTTAATTAAATCTGCAAATCATAGGAGCAGACCTTGCAAATCACAGGTAATGCCAGTCGGTCAGCGTATCGGACCAGGCAATCCCAAGGGAAGCATTTCCAAAGGTTTCAGCATAGGTTTGGGCATAGGAGCCATGGAAAAACAGAAGGTTTTTTTCCACTCCCGGTTCATCCTTTAAGTGAAGAACCTGTCCTGCTGTTATCCGCCCTTCTGCCCAGTCCCATTCCCGCTGCCCAAGATAAAAGGTCCCCAGGTCCGTCCATATTTTCAGATCCTTTGTTGTCTTTACATTAATGCCATTATGAGGGGAATTAAAAAGATAGTAGGAATCCTCCTGAACCGCCACACAGCAATTTTCGCCACTGTCCAGAGAGCCCAGAACCGTATAGGCCTTTAAGTCCTCCGTTACGGAAAGGGTAGCCCCGTTTTGCTTGTATATGCAGTAAAAACGCCCCTTCACATCCTTATCCTCAAAGATGTAGGGATCGATCATACGGCCCATAGCCTCTTCGGGCACATCCCCCTTAACCCGGATCAGCTCCGGCTCACTCCAGCTTATAAGATCTCTGCTGGAGGCTATGTACAGTCTGGCCGAAGCATCGCCTATGGTATCTCCCCTGTTGGGAAGGGGATAGGTTTGAAAGCACATGTAATAAAGTCCGTCCTTTTTAAAGATATTGCCCGGACTGGAGTAATTGCGCTTTAAGTCCTTAGGGGTGAGAATAGCAGGCTCCGTCCAGCTCACAAGATCCGTGGACCGGCTCAGTCCGATATACAGGTACATAAAGCCGTCCTCCAATTGGGCTATGGTGTGAAATAAATAAAAAGTGCCGTTCTCATAATAGCAGGCGGGATCCCTGTACGCCGTTTTTTCATCACCCTTGATAATTCGACTGGTTTTCAATTCGTTCCACTTAATAGCCATTGGCTGTTCCTCCTGAATTAAAGCCCCATTTTTTAAGCTTCTAAAAGGGGCGTTTCATTTGATATTGTTTTCGAAATTGGGCAGGAGTAATACCGTAGTACCTTCCGAAGACATGATAAAAATGGCTTAGGCTCTGAAATCCGCAATCCATGCAGATTTCCAAAATATCCCCGTCCGAGCTGGCCAGCCTGTTGGCAGCATAATTCATTCGAAGCTGGTTGATGTATTCAATGGGCGTGAGACTAAAGTATTTGGCAAAGCTCCGGCTGATATGCTCCCTGCCCTTGCCGGAAAGCTGGGACATCATTTCGGTACCACGGCTGAAATATTTCTGATTCTGCATCCGCTCTTTGAGCTCAATAAGCCACATGGGCGCGTCGGAGCTGAGGTTTTCCTCCCTGCTGTAAATGAAGTGACGGGTAAAAATATCCGAAATTAAGGATCTCAGATTCAGCTTTAAAAGAATTTTATCATTCCAGTTAATCATATTCAGGGCTTCAAGCTTCATTTTAAGAATAGTCCGGTCTGCGGCTGAGAGCATCACACAGGGTGGCTCCTCCATATTAAGCAGCCCCTCCACAGGAAATTCCTCATCAAAATACCGCAATAAAGCTTCCACTGTCTTTCCAGAAAAGGTGAGGTTGATAAACTGGCAATCCTTCTCCTTTCCCTTTTCATAGCTGTGGACGTCCCTGGGACGAATAAACACCAGGCTTCCTTCCGGCAGTTCCCGCACCCTTCCGTTGGCCCGATGCAGCGTGCTTCCGCCTGTTATGAGAAAGATTTCATAAAAATCATGATCATGGGGAGGCGCCGCATTTTTAAGGGAGCCCACAAACTGATAGCAGCCGCCCACATCCGGATCCATAGTATCGCTTTCATAATACCTCAGCATAACCTGCCTTAAGCCTCCCTTCATACGGGTGCGTTTTTTGAAACATCAGCCACCCCTATATCACAATATCACAAAACCCAAATCAAAACAAAACAAGATTCTGCCGCTTTCATCTGTTACATTCATAATGAAAAGAAAGGGGACTTTACCCCTGGGCAAAAAAAACACCTGCACTCCAAGCACCCTTAAACCGTGAAAGGACAGGAAACGTTATGAAGAAACAATGCCTCAATGGCTCCTGGAGCATGAAGCGTACGGCAGAGCAAAGCTGGATACCTGCCGTGGTTCCCGGTTCAATGTACAATGATTTGCTCACTGCCGGTCTAATGGAGGATCCCTTCTACCGGGACAATGAAGAAAAAGCACTTGAGCTTTCCTCCTTCGATTACGAGTATGTCCGGCAATTTACGCCGGAGCCGGCCTTGCTCCGATGTGATCGGATTCTGCTTCACTGCGAAGGCCTGGACACCCTGGCCCATATTACCCTCAACGGGCAGAAGCTGGCCTCCACCGACAATATGCACCGGACCTACGAATTCAATGTAAAGGGCCTACTTAAGGAGGGTGAAAACACTCTTCACATCGTTTTCTCCTCCCCTACCGCCTATATTGAAAAAAAGAACCGGGAGGAGACGCTCTGGGGTCCTGACGACTCCATCAAGGGCTTTCCCCACATCCGAAAAGCCCATTGCATGTTTGGCTGGGACTGGGGCCCCAAGCTTCCGGATATGGGCATCTGGCGTGATATCTACCTTCTGGGCTATGAAAGCGCCCGGCTGGAGGATGTTTATGTTACACAGCACCACACCCCCGGCAGTGTATCGCTTTCCTTCAGGCTCACTCACTCAAAAACCATAGGTGATACCCTTACTGCCCGCATCCTTGTAACCGGGCCGGAGGGTGAAGCCTATGAAACCTCACTCCCGCTTTCCGATACCACCGAGGTTGCTTCTGTCGTTATAGATAATCCCAGCCTCTGGTGGCCCAACGGCTTTGGCAGCCAGCCCCTTTACTCTGCACGTATAGAGCTTCTTAATAAAGGTGAAATTGCAGATTACAGGGAAATGAAGCTGGGCCTTCGCACCATCACTG